>NZ_JALBGW010000183.1:0-8889 GCF_023006485.1 Neorhizobium sp. BETTINA12A | reverse complement strand
CCCCGACCGCCCTTCGCGCGCAGCGTCACCGTCGTCTCCCCACCGGACAGCAGGACCGCCGGTTTTGCGAACGGCCGGTCGCGGAGCGACACCTCGCGGGCAAGCGCCGCATGCACCAGCGCCACATCACGCGCTTCGCCTTCGACGGAATCGGAGAGGATATAAGGCGTCACCCCATGGGCGCGGGCGACTTCGGCGGCCGCCTCCAGCGAGACACCGGCCGAGGCAATGACGAAATGATCATGGCGAGCAAAGATGGGATCGTCCGGTTCCGGCGCGTCGGCAGCCGGCGAATTCAGATGAGCGATCATCGCAGCCGGCAGTTCCAGCTTGTACTGCTCGACGATCGCCAGTGCATCGTGACGCGTCGTGGCATCCGGAATGGTCGGACCGGAGGCGACGAAGGCCGGATTGTCGCCGGGAATATCCGAGACGATCAGGCTGACGACACGGGCTCTGGTCGCCGCCGCAAGCCGGCCGCCCTTGATGGTGGAGAGATGTTTGCGAACGACATTCATGGCCGAGATCGGCGCTCCCGAGGCAAGCAGCGTCTCGTTCAGGGCGATCTCGTCTTCCAGCGTCAGCCCTTCGGGTGGGGCAGGCAGCAGGGCGGAACCGCCGCCGCAGACGAGCGCGATGACGAGGTCGTTTTCGGAGAGGCCGGAAATCGTCTCGACCAGCCGTTTTGCGCCGGCGAGGCCCGCCGCATCCGGCACCGGATGCGAGGCCTCGAGTATCTCGATCGACTTCGTTTCACAACCATAACCGTAGCGGGTCACGACCACGCCGGTCAGCGGTCCGGTCCACACGCTTTCGAGTGCTGCCGCCATCTGGGCCGCACCCTTGCCGGCGCCGACGACTACGGTGCGGCCGTTCGGGGGCGGGGCGGGCAGGTGCTTCACGATGCCGGTCAGCGGATCGGCGGCCTTCACGGCAGCCTTGAACAGCGCCTCCAGCAGTTCCCGGTCCCTCATCGCTTTTCCTCCACTTCTCCGTCACTCGCGCTCTTTCGATCACGCTCGTCAACAACCGTCAACCGGGCTTGATCGCGCCGCCGCCTTTGGCGCGGAACAAAGCGAGCGAGTGTCGGTTGTCCCATGGGCTCACCAAAACGAAGGAGCGAAAAGCATGCCTGAACATCTGAAAGAAGCCGGTTACCCAGGCCAGATCGACATCGGCGGCGACAGGTCACCCGTGACTTACAAATTGAAGGCGAGAAAAGAGGATGACGGCGCGTTCCATGTGGCGGTGAGCCTCAGCGCCCCGCGCGACTGGCTGCTGAAACATGGCTTTCGCAAGGAGGCCACGCTGGTACGCCAGGGCGGTGCTGAAACGCCGGTGCATTTTGAGGAAACGCTTAACGTCGCCGACAATATTTCGGTGACGCTGCGCGCCGATGACGCGGTGCTAGCCTCGATGGACGAATTGCGCCGCACGTTTCCCGAGCTGCGACCGACCTGAACCCTCGGCAACTGTTTGCGCGCAGGAACCGCAACGTATAATCGCTGGTCCGACCGGTCGTTCGGCCGGGCATTCTTTTGACGGTTAAGGCGGCGAGATCTTGGAAAGGCTTGAACAGAAGACAGCGGCGCGATCCTGCGGCACCTGCACGCTCTGCTGCCGGCTTCCCGAAATCTCGGCGCTGGACAAGCCGCCGGACGCCTGGTGCCGGCACTGTACGGAGGGGCAGGGCTGCGCAATCTATACCGACCGGCCTCAGCTTTGCCGCGATTTCCTCTGTCTGTGGATGACGGACCCGGGTGTTCCAGAGGTTTGGCAGCCGCTGACATCAAAGATGCTCGTCTATGAGCAGGGCGTGCAACTGACGGTATTGGTCGATCCGGACCATCCGGATGTCTGGAAACAGGCGCCGTATCGTTCCGATCTCAACGATTGGGCCGAGGCTGCGCAGGCGCGCGGCCACTACCTCATCCTGTTTTGCGGCGACGACGTGATGAAGATAGAGCCGGGCGTCACCGCGCCGGCATGATCTCTGCGGCGGCCTGCCGGATGGTCTGCATCAGGATCGAGAGCGGCGTGGAGGGATTTGCATCGGCACGAATGGTGAGGCCGACCGGGCCGCGGGTCTCGCTTGTGTCGATCGGCAGCGTCGCCAGAACCCCGTCCTCGATGTCGGCTGCGACCACTCCGGCGGAGATGATCCAGATCGCATCGCTCGACCGTACGAAGGCACGGCCGAAAGCGTCGGAGACGGTCTCCACCTGGGTCGGCAGGCTGGCCACGCCATTGGCGATCAGGAACTGTTCGACCGACGGCCGGATGATCGAGCCGCGCGTCGGCATCAGCACCGGATAGTCGGCAAACCCTTCGAAGATCGATCGCTTGCCGTCGAGCAGCGGGTGCCCGGTGCGGACGGCGAACACCACCTGTTCCGAGTAAAGATGTTCGAAGGAGAGGCCGGTCATTTTTTCCGGCAAGGCGAGCCGGCCGACCACCAGATCGAGATCGCCGACCCGAAGCTGTTCCATCAAAACGGCATTATCTCCCGTCACGATCTTAACTCGGCTGCCGGTCTTCTCGGCGAGGAAGAGCGTCATGGCGAGCGGCATCACTCGTGTGGAGACGGTCGGGAGCGCACCGATGCGGACCGGGGGTGCTGAATCGAACAGTTCCTGCGAGACGGAATCGATGCCTTGGCGCAGTGCCGTCAGCGCCGCGCCCGCATGGCGCAGAAAAACCTCGCCGTAGCGGGTGATGCGGATGCCGCGGCCTTCGCGCTCGAACACGGCGACGCCCAGCGCCTCCTCGAGCTCGCGGATGGTCTTGGTGACGGCCGGCTGGCTGACATGCAGAATTTCGGCTGCCTTGACCACGCTTTTTTGGCGCGCGACCTCGACAAATGTATGCAAGTGCCGAAACTTGACTCGGGAGTTGATCAAGATCAAATAACCCTGCGGTTAGGGGATCATGCTGAAATATCATTTTACCTAACCGGAAACTAGTGCAATCTATCAAAGCGAGAGGAGGCGCTGATGCAGTTTGTACACATCAACGACATTGTGATCCATTACGACATCCAGCGCGCAGGCGACGGAAAGCCCGTCGTCGTGTTCATCAATTCGCTCGGAACCGACAGTCGCATCTGGCATCACGAACTGCCGAAGCTTGCCGAAGATTATACGATCCTCACCTATGACAAGCGCGGCCACGGGCTGTCCGGCCTTGGCAATCCGCCCTATTCGATCGCCGACCACGCGGCCGATCTCTCCGGCCTGCTCGACCACCTGCAGCTCAGCCAGGTCATCGTCTGCGGCCTTTCGGTCGGCGGGCTGATTGCGCAAAGTCTGTATGCCACCCGGCCGGACCTCGTGAAAGCGCTGATCTTCTCCGACACCGCGCACAAGATCGGTACGGCCGAAAGCTGGGCGGCGCGCATTGCCGCCGTCGAGCAGAACGGCATCGGCAGCATCCTCGACGCGATCATGGAGCGCTGGTTCACCGCACCGTTCCGCAAGCCGGACAATGCCGCCTACCAGGCCTATTGCAACATGCTGGTGCGCCAGCCGACCTCCGGTTACAGCGGCACCTGCGCCGCGATCCGCGATGCGGATTTCACCGAGGCCGCCAAAAGGATCGCGGTGCCCGTGCTCTGCATCGTCGGCCGCGAAGACGGCTCGACACCGCCCGAACTCGTCAGGTCGTTTGCAGACCTGATCCCCGGCGCGCGTTACGAAATCATCGAGGGTGCGGCGCATATTCCCTGCGTCGAGGCACCCGCCGCCCATGCCGCGCTGATCCGCGGCTTCATCGAACAACTCGAGGATTAGACATGGCCGATCCTGCCGCGCCATCGGAACGTTACGCTCAGGGCATGAAGACCCGCCGTGCGGTGCTGGGCGACGCCCATGTGGACCGCGCCCTGGCAAACCAGACACCGTTCGACGGACCGTTCCAGGAAATGATCACCGAAGGCGCCTGGGGCACGGTCTGGTCGCGCCCGAACTGGACGAAGCGCGAGCGCTCGATGGTGACGATCGCGCTTCTCGCCGCACTCGGCCATCACGACGAAGTCGCCATGCATATCCGCGCAACCGCCAATACGGGTGCGACAAAGGACGATATCTGCGAAGCCCTGATGCATGTGGCAATCTATGCCGGCGTACCGGCCGCCAACCATGCCTTCAAGATCGCCAAAGCCACTTATGCCGAAATGGACGCGGACAAGGCCGCGGGAGAGCAAAAATGAAGAACACACCCCCAGAAACCACACCCTTTTTCGCCCGTGACCGGGAATGGCATCCGCCGGCCTTCACGCCGGGCTACAAGACTTCGGTGCTGCGCTCGCCGCAGCGCGCGCTGATTTCGCTCGAAGGCACCAAGAGCGAGATCACCGGCCCGGTCTTCGGCCACAACATCCTCGGCGAGTTCGATAACGACCTGATCGTCAACTATGCGAAGCCCGGCGAGATGGCGCTTGGCGAACGCATCCTGGTCTACGGCCGCGTCATCGACGAGCGTGGCCGCGGCGTTCCGGGCGCGCTGGTGGAATTCTGGCAGGCCAATGCCGGTGGCCGTTACCGCCACAAGAAGGAAACTTATCTCGCCCCTCTCGACCCGAATTTCGGCGGCTTCGGCCGCACGATCACCGACGAGGACGGCGGCTACGCCTTCAAGACCATCAAGCCCGGCCCCTATCCGTGGCCGAACGGCGTCAACGACTGGCGTCCGGCCCATATCCACTTCTCGGTTTTCGGCCATGGTTTTGCCCAGCGCCTGATCACCCAGATGTATTTCGAGGGCGATCCGATGATCTGGATTTGTCCGATCGTGAAGACCATTCCGGACGAAAACGCGATCAAGGGGCTGATTGCCGCGCTCGACATGCAGAACACCATCCCGCACGACATGCGGGCCTATAAATTCGATATCGTCCTGCGCGGCCGTCGCTCGACATTCTTCGAGAACCGTAAAGAGGGCAACTGAGATGGTCCAGCCGCTCACCTACTTCAAGGAATCCGCCTCGCAGACCGCGGGTCCGTATGTCCATATCGGCTGCACGCCGAACTTTTCCGGTATTACCGGAGTCTACGACACCGATCTCGGCTCCGGCCCGATGGTCAACGACCAGACGCGCGGCGAACGCATCACCATTCGCGGTTTCATCTATGACGGCGCCAACACGCCGCTCAAGGATGCGATGATCGAGATCTGGCAAGCGGACGCCGACGGCTATTACAACAGCCCGTCGGAAACCCGCGGCAAGGCCGATCCGAACTTCTTCGGCTGGGCCCGTCAGCCGGGCGACATGGCGACCGGCGAATTCGCCTTCGAAACGATCAAGCCTGGCAGCGTGCCCTTCCGCGACGGTCGCCCGATGGCACCGCACGTCACCTTCTGGGTCGTCGCCCGCGGCATCAATCTCGGCCTCAACACCCGCATGTACTTCTCCGACGAGGAAGAGGCCAATGCGGCGGATCCTATCCTGTCGCGCATCGAGCACCGCGTCCGGGTTCCCACCCTGATCGGCAAGCGTGACGGTAGTACCGTCACCTTCAACATCTATCTTCAGGGCGAAAACGAAACCATATTCTTCGATATCTGAGATCGAAGAATCAGGGTTCGCCCCGGGAGTAGATATGAGCGTCTCGGCTTTCGAGCATCCATTCCTGTCCGGTCTCGTCGGTGACGACGAGACCGGACAGCTGTTTTCGGTGAAAGCCGAGATCGACGCCATGCTGGCCTTCGAAACGGGCCTTGCCAAGGCTGAGGCGTCCTGCGGCGTCATCCCCGCCGAGGCTGCGGAGCGCATTGCCGCAGCCTTGCAGACATTTGAGCCGGACATGGCTGGCTTGCGAAACGGCACCGCGCGCGACGGCGTCGTTGTCGCCGAACTCGTCAAGCAGCTTCGCGATGCCGTCAGTCAGCAGGCGGGCGGCGGCGAGGCCGCCAAGCACGTGCATTTCGGCGCGACCAGCCAGGACGTCATCGACACGGCGCTGATGATCCGCCTGAAACAGGCCTGCTCTCTGTTCATCGAACGGATCGCCGCCCTCGAAAAGCATTTCGATGACATCGACCAGACATTCGGCAGCCGGAGGCTGATGGGCCATACCCGCATGCAGGCGGCGATCCCGATCACCGTTTCGGACCGTATCCGCGCCTGGAAAGAACCGTTGACCCGGCATCACCAGCGGCTCGACAGGTTTTCCGAGGCCGGTTTTGCCGTGCAGTTCGGCGGCGCTGCGGGCAGCCTCGACAAGCTCGGCGACAAGGCCGCCGACGTGCGCAAGGCGCTGGCCTGGGAACTGTTTCTGACCGACGCACCGCAATGGCAGAGCCAGCGCGACCGGCTGGCGGAGTTCGCAAACATCCTCACAATGATTTCCGGCTCGCTCGGCAAATTCGGCCAGGACGTCGCGCTGCTCGCGCTGATGGGCGGCGAAATGGAACTCGCCGGCGGCGGCGGCTCCTCCGCCATGGCCCACAAGCAGAACCCGGTGGCCGCCGAAGTTCTGGTATCCCTTGCACGTTTCAACGCGGTACAGCTTTCCGGCATGCAGCAATCGATGGTGCATGAGCAGGAACGCTCAGGTGCGGCCTGGACGCTCGAATGGCTGATCCTGCCATCCATGGTGATCGCGACCGGCGCGGCTCTAAGGCTAGCAACGGAACTTGCCGGCAATGTCAGGTCGCTGGGCAACGGCTGACGGCATCTGCATTGAAGGACGGGCAATTCTAGTATATTTTCGAAGAAAGATACTAGAGATGCTCCGGAGGTCGTAATGATCCTTTCCTACATGACCAGCGCCTCCTTCAACCAGAACCCGAGCAAGGCCCGACAGGCGGCAAACGAAAATCCGTTGGTCATCACTGATCACGGCAAGCCGACGCATGTGCTTGTCAGCTACGAGGAATTCGAGGCCAACTGGAAGAAGCCGAAGAGTCTTGCCGAGGCACTGTATGATCCTAACGGCTCGGACCAGGATTTTGACCCTCCGCGGCTCAGTTTCGAGAATCGCGAGATCGAATTCTGATGCCATTCCTGCTGGATACCAATGTCGTCTCGGCAGCACGACGTTTGAAGAAGCAGGCGGCCGAGTTTCAGAACTTCATGGAAACATTTCCCATGAACGACGCCTTTATCTCGGCTGTCACCGTCATGGAGGTGCAATTCGGGATCCAGCAGGAAAGCAAAAAGGATCCTGAATTCGCGGCCAACCTGGCGCGATGGCTCCGATCCCATCTGCTTGTCGATTTCAGCGACCGCATTCTTCCCTTCGACACGGCGATTGCTCTTCGCACCGGCACCCTCCCCACGCCGGACAAGCGGCCGTCACCGGATGCAATGATCGCCGCGACAGCGTTGCATCACGGGCTGACCGTCGTCACCCGTAACATCTCGGATTTCGAGCCGCTCGGCGTGCCCTGCCTCAATCCCTGGACTTTTCAAGGCTGAGCCGGCGAGGCTTGCGCTCCCCTACTCCGTGATCTCGACCGGATTGCCGTCGGGGTCCGATATCACCGCCTCGTAGAACCCGTCTCCGGTCATGCGGGCCGGGGAGACGAGGATGCCCATCACTGCCGCCCTGGCGGCCATCTCGTCGACCGCCTTTCGGCTGCCGAGCGAAATTGCCATATGTGCGTAACCGGCGCGCTCCCGCGGCGCTTCCGGCGCAATCCACGGGCCGCTCATGATCTCGATCGTAGCGCCTTCGGAAAGGGTGAGGAATTTCGAGGAGAAGCCGGGGCGCCGACGGCTCTCATAGAGCGGGCTGGCGGTGGCGCCGAACATGTCTTCGAAGAACGCGACGAGCCTGTCGAGTTCCGTTGTCCAAAGCGCGACATGCGCAAGTTTCATAACTCATCTCCCTCATGCCGGCTCCCGAACCGTCGCCGCCTGTCTTTCGTCAAACGCGGCCTCGGGCCCGAGCGAAAAGACGCAACGATGCCATCTCTGGTAGTGCTGTTAAACATATCCTCAGCATTTTCCGCAATCCTTAACCATAGCGGGCCAACAGGATTTGGCCATGACCTCAAATGCAGCAATGGATCTTTCCAATGACCATTAAATTCAAGCTTGTCGCCAGCGTCGTCGGCCTTGCGCTTGCACTGGCTGCGACGACGACAGCCGCATTCATCGGAATGGACACGCTTTCGGCCCGTACCCGCGTGATCGTAGAAGATCGAATCGAGCCCATGGCGCAGATCAAGATGGTTTCCGACGCATATGCGGTCACCATCGTGGACACCGCCCACAAGACGCGCAGCGGCGCATTCAGCTGGGAACTGGGCGAACAGACCGTCCGGGCAGCGCTTGTCACCGCCGACCGCGAATGGGCGGCCTACCAGGCAACCTACCTGACCGATCAGGAAAAAAGTCTTGTTCAGCGTTACCTCGGCGCTCATACCGAAACCACCAAGGCGGTCGGCGAGCTTCTGACGATCATGAGCAAGCGTGATCAGACGGCCCTGGATATCTATGTGACGAAGCGGCTCTACCCGGCGATCGAGCCGCTTGCCGAACCGCTGAACGCCCTGACCAAGCTGCAGCTCGACGTCGCGCACACGAGTTTCGAGGACGCCCTGAAGGACAAGGTCAGCCTCTTCGTCTGGATGACCGTGATCGGCGTCATCTCGCTGATCGTGGTCGGCTTCTCGATCCGGGTCGTGCTGTCGGGCGTCGTCGGGCCGCTGCAGCGTCTGCAGGATTGCATGCGGCGCCTCGCCGGCGGTGAACTGGCGCTGACCATTTTCGGCATGGACCGCAGGGACGAGATCGGCGGGATGGCGGCGGCAGTCGAGATCTTCCGTCAGGCGGCGCTCGACAACAAACGGCTGGAAGACGAGGCCATCGAAGCCCGCAACCGGTCGGAAGCCGAGCGCATCGACGCGCAGGAGCAAGCCGAAGCCGACGCATCCCAGAGGCTC
>NZ_JALBGW010000182.1:0-8899 GCF_023006485.1 Neorhizobium sp. BETTINA12A | reverse complement strand
CGTCGCCGTCATCCTCCTGCTCGTCGCCGGTGCGGCGCTCGCCTCGTTCAGCAGGCTTTCTCCGCCTCGCCTTGCAACGACCCTGTTCGTCGCCCCCCATCTCGCCGTCTGGCTGCTGCTCGCGGGCATTGCTGGCAACGAGGGCAAGGCGACGTTTGCCTTCTTCCTGATGGTCGCGGCCTGCTGGCTGATTGCCTGGCGCTGCGTCACGGTCCTGTCCGGCATCCGCGCCAAATCCAAAACCGGAGATACGTTCCTGCGCCTTTTGATCCCCGCGATCTTCGGCGCCTGGATCCTGATCCTCTGGGAGGCGGCGACACGTGGCGCCGGCATTCCCTTCATCATCCTGCCGCCGCCATCCTCGATCGGCGCAAGGCTCGCAAGCTCGGTCCCTATCCTCTGGGCCGACGTGCAGCAGACGATCTTCAAGGCCGTGCTGTTCGGGTATGTCGTCGGCTGCGCCTCCGGCTTCGTCGTCGCCATCCTGGCCGACCGCATCGCCTTCCTTCGCCGCGGGCTGCTGCCGATCGGCAACATGGTCTCGGCGCTGCCGATCATCGGCGTCGCGCCGATCATGGTCATGTGGTTCGGTTTCGACTGGCAGTCGAAGGCCGCCGTCGTCATCATCATGACCTTCTTTCCGATGCTGGTGAACACTGTGGCAGGGCTTGGGGCTTCGGGCGCCATGGAGCGCGACCTGATGCGCTCCTACGCATCCGACTACTGGCAGACGCTGATGAAACTGCGCCTGCCGGCCGCCATGCCGTTCATCTTCAACGCGCTGAAGATCAACTCGACATTGGCGCTGATCGGCGCAATCGTCGCGGAATTCTTCGGCACGCCGATCGTCGGCATGGGCTTCCGGATCTCGACCGAGATCGGTCGCATGAATGTCGACATGGTCTGGGCCGAAATCGCTGTTGCAGCGCTGATCGGTTCGGTTTTTTATGGCGTCGTGGCGCTTGGCGAAAGAGCGACGACGTTCTGGCATCCGTCTAACCGCGGTGGTTAGGCGCTTAAAATCCGGCCCGTTTCGGCGGAGCCGGCAAACCTCAGAGGGAAGGATAAAAAACATGAGAAAAATTCTCGTAGCGCTGATGGCGGGCGCCATGTCGCTCGCAGCAGCCCAGGCGGCGATGGCCGCCGACAAGGTGACCCTGCAGCTGAAATGGGTCGCTCAAGGCCAGTTTGGCGGTTACTACGTCGCCAAGGACAAGGGCTTCTACAAGGAAGAAGGCCTCGACGTCACGATCAAGCCGGGCGGCCCGGATATCGCTCCCGAACAGGTGATCGCCGGCGGCGGCGCCGACGTGATCGTCGACTGGATGGGCGGCGCGCTGGTCGCCCGTGAAAAGGGCGTGCCGCTCACCAACATCGCCCAGCCCTATCAGAAATCCGGCCTGCAGATGATCTGCCCGAAGGACGGCCCGATCAAGACCGAAGCCGATTTCAAGGGCCACACGCTCGGCGTCTGGTTCTTCGGCAACGAATATCCGTTCTTCGCCTGGATGAACAAGCTCGGCCTGAAGACCGACGGTGGCAAGGACGGCGTGACCGTTCTGAAGCAGAGTTTTGACGTGCAGCCGCTCATCCAGAAGCAAGCCGACTGCATCTCGGTCATGACCTATAACGAATACTGGCAGGCGATCGATGCCGGCTTCAAGCCCGACCAGCTCGTCGTCTTCAACTTTTCCGCCATGGGCAACGATCTGCTCGAGGACGGTCTCTACGTGATGGACACAAAGCTCAAGGACCCGAAGTTCAAGGAGACCATGGTGAAGTTCGTCCGTGCGTCGATGAAGGGCTGGAAATACGCCATCGCCAATCCCGGTGAAGCGGCCGGGATCGTCATGGACAATGGCGGCCAGGACGAGAACCACCAGAAGCGGATGATGGGCGAAGTGGCAAAGCTGATCGGCACCGGTACCGGCAAGCTCGACACCGCCACCTACGACCGCACGGTCAAGGCACTGCTCGACCAGAAGATCATCACCAAGAAGCCGGAAGGCGCCTATACGAGCGAGATCACCGACGCGGCATTGAAATAATAATCGCCAGTCGCCCGGTGAGGGAGAACGCGCGGCTATCGGTTGCGCGTTTTCTAAATTTTTCTCACTCAAATCATAACTAAAACTCATTCGTCTCATAACGGCAGCGGATTGATTTGTGCAACGCAAACACGTAGAAGTGGGGCGCTGATGAATCTTTCGCTGCCGGTCTTGTAACTGTTTTATGCGGTTACCACCTTGATCCGGGTTGCTGAGCGCTGAGGGGGCGTAAGGCGGCCGGAGCGGTTCCCAGCGGAATATTTGCCCCTTACCTTCAATTTGAAAGTAGTCGCATGTTTCGCAAGTTCACCCAGTCTGCCGGGAACCCGGCTCTCAAGCTTGCCCTCGGCGCAAGCATCGCCCTTGCCGCAAGCTCTGCACTGAGTCCCAGTTCCGCGTTTGCGCAGGAAGCGGCGGCCAAGCCCGCCCCGGCGCAGACGGAAATCAAGCTGCCTTCCATCGTCGTAACCGAGGCAATCGAGAAGCCGCTGGTTGACCGCGTCATTGCCACCGGCACGGTCAGGCCCGTCGAGGAGGTCTATGTCCAGCCGCTCGTCGACGCCCTGTCGATCAAGACGCTGAATGCCGACGTCGGCGACGAAGTGAAGGCCGACAGCGTGCTTGCGATGCTGAACGACGACGCGCTGCTTCTCCAGAAGAGCCAGCTCCAGGCCAATAAGGCGAAGGCTCAGGCTGCGGTTGCGCAATATCAGGCGCAGGTCATCGAGGCCCAGGCCAACGTCGCCGACACGACGCGCCAGCGCGACCGGCTACAGAAGCTCAGCCAGAGCGGCACCGGCACGGTTTCGCAGCTCGAACAGGCATCCGCCGCCGTCGAGGTCGCTCAGGCGCGGCTGAATGCTGCCAAGCAGGCGGTAGCCGTCGGCGAATCCGACACCAAGGTGGTTGAGGCCCAGATCGAGGATATTAACCTGAAGCTCGCCCGCACGGGCGTGAAGGCACCGGTTGCCGGTGTCATTTCCGCCCGCACCGCCAAGGTCGGAGCGATCGCCAGCGGCACCGGAAATCCGCTCTTCACGATCATCAAGGACAGCGCGATCGAACTCGTCGCCGACTTGTCCGAGACCGACATCCAGAAGATCAAGGCCGGCCAGAAGGCGATCGTCACGGTCGCCGGCGGCAAGGTGAAGATCGAGGGCAAGGTTCGGCTCGTCTCCCCAACGGTCGATGCGGTCACCCGCCTCGGCGCCGTGCATATCGTCATCGACGATGAAACCGGCGCACGCTCGGGCATGTATGGCAGCGCCGAGATCGTCATCACCGAGACCAATGCCCTGGCGCTGCCGCTCTCGGCCGTCACCACCGGGCGGAATGGTTCCACCGCCCGCAAGGTCGAGGACAATGTGGTCAAGCAGGTGAAGATTGAAACCGGCATCCAGGATGGCGGTTTCGTGCAGGTCGTCAGCGGTCTTACGGCCGGTGACATTGTCGTTGCGAAGGCCGGCGCCTTCGTCCGGGACGGCGACAAGATCGCTCCGGTCCCGGCCGAACCCGCCGCTATTGCGAACTGAGGTTGAGCCGCATGAACTTCTCTGCTTGGTCGATCCGCAATCCGATAGCGCCGATGCTCGGTTTTGCCCTGCTGCTTATTGTCGGCATTCAGTCGTTCTACGCGCTGCCGATCACCCGTTTCCCGAACATCGACGTTCCGGTCGTGTCGATCACCGTCACCCAGAGCGGCGCCGCCCCTGCCGAACTGGAAATGCAGGTGACGAAGGAAATCGAGGACGCTGTCGCCTCGATCAGCGGCATCGATGAAATCCAGTCGACGGTGACCGACGGCCAGTCGCAGACGGTCGTCGTCTTCCGCATCGAAAAGCCGACGGCCGAAGCCGTGCAGGATACCAAGGACGCGATCGACAAGATCCGCAGCGACCTTCCCGCCGGCATCGAGGAGCCTGTCGTCACCAAGGTCGACGTCGAAGGCCAAGCGATCCAGACATTCGCCGTCTCCTCCCCGAACATGACGCTCGAAGAACTCTCCTGGTTCGTCGACGACACGGTCAAGCGCGCCCTGCAGGGCCAGCCCGGCGTCGGCCGCATCGACCGTTACGGCGGCTCCGACCGTGAAGTCCGGGTGTCGCTGAACCCCGCCAAGCTCGACGCCTATGGCATTACCGCTGCCGATGTCAGCACCCAGATGCGCGGCACCAACGTCGATCTCGGCTCCGGCCGCGGCCAGGTGGCCGGCAACGAACAGACGATCCGCACGCTCGGCGATGCCCGCAGCGTCGCTCAGCTTGCCGACACGACGATCACGCTGCCCAACGGCCAGTTCGTCAAGCTGACCGAGCTCGGCACCATCACCGACACCTACGAAGAGCCGAAATCCTTCTCGCGCTTCAACGGCACGCCATCCGTCACTTTCGCCGTGTTCCGCGCCAAGGGCGCAAGCGAGGTCTCGGTCGCCGAAACCGTCGCGACCAGCCTCGATGGAGTGCGCAAGACCAATCCGAACGTCGCGATCGAAATGGTCGACGACTCCGTCTACTTCACCTACGGCAATTACGAAGCTGCCCTCCATACGCTGGTGGAAGGCTCGGTCCTCGCCGTCATCGTGGTGTTCCTGTTCCTGCGGAACTGGCGCGCGACGCTGATCGCGGCGGTCGCCCTGCCGCTTTCGGCAGTCCCGACCTTCTGGATCATGGATCTCATGGGGTTCTCGCTGAACCTCGTCAGCTTCCTGGCGCTGACGCTTGCGACCGGTATTCTCGTCGACGACGCGATCGTCGAGATCGAGAATATTGCGCGGCATATCAAGATGGGTAAGACGCCCTATCGAGCGGCGCTCGAGGCGGCGGACGAAATCGGTCTCGCCGTCATCGCCACCAGCTTCACGATCATTGCGGTGTTCGTGCCTGTATCGTTCATGCCGGGCGTCCCGGGCCAATACTTTATCCAGTTCGGCCTGACCGTCGCTTTCTCGGTGTTCTTCTCGCTTGCTGTGGCGCGACTGATCACGCCGCTGATGGCTGCCTATCTGATGAGCCCCGAAGACGGGATGGAAGACCATCACGACAACGACGGCTGGATCATGAAGGCCTATACGCGCCTCGTCACAGGCACGACCCGCCGCTGGTACTGGCGATATACGACGATGCTGGCCGCGATCGGCTTCCTGATCGGCTCGGTCATGCTGCTCTCCCAGGTTCCCGGCAGCTTCCTGCCGCCGGACGACTCTTCGCGCGTCGTATTGTCGGTGGAACTCCCGCCGAACGCGACGCTCGACGAAACGGCCACCAGCACCGACGTCGTCTATGATGCGATACGCCACATCGACGGTGTCGAGAGCGTCTTCATCCTTGGCGGTGCTTCGCCGAAGGGAGACCTCGAACTGCGACGCGCAACCGTGCGCGTCATCCTGCAGAACATCGACCATTCGCTGGTAAAGACCCTGGTCAACAAGGGCCTGGGATCGATCCCCCTCATCCGCGACTTTGTCCCGAAGATGAAGGAAAACGGCCGCACGCGTCCGCAATGGGATGTCGAAAAGGATATCTTTGCAGCTGTCCGATCCATTCCGGATGTGCGGATTTCCAAGGTCAACGACCGCGCAGAGCGTGACCTTTCGTTCAACTTCCTCTCCACCAGCGAGGCGGACCTGACCGAAGCCGTCAGCATGCTGGAATCGAAGCTGCGGGCCTCGCCGGTCCTCGCCAACGTTTCTTCGGAAGGCGCCCTGCCCCGTCCGGAACTGCAGATCCGGCCGCGCATGGCGGAGGCCTCGCGCCTCGGCATCACGCCGCAGCAGATCGCCCAGACCGTCCGCGTCGCGACGATCGGCGATGTCGATGCCAACCTTGCCAAGATCTCGCTCGACGACCGGCAGATCCCGATCCGCGTCCAGGCCTCGCTCGACGTCCGCCGCGATCTGGCCTCCATCCGTGCCTTGAAGATCAAGACCGCGGCCGGTGCCAGCGTGCCGCTCTACAGCGTCGCCGACATCGACTATTCGGAAGGCCCGAGCTCGATCAAGCGCAACGACCGCAACCGCGTGGTCGCAATCGGCTCCGACGTGCCCTTTGGCACGGCGCTCGATACCGCATCGGCCGAGTTCAAGCGCATCGTCGCCGAGACCGAATTGCCGAAGACGGTTCGTCTGGCCGAAAGCGGCGATGCGAAGGTGCAGGCAGAAATGCAGCAGAGCTTCGGCAATGCCATGCTGATGGGCCTGATGCTGGTGCTCGTGGTGCTGATCCTGCTCTTCAAGGACGTCATCCAGCCCTTCACCATCCTGTTCTCGCTGCCGCTTGCGATCGGTGGCGTGGCGGTGGCGCTGATCATCACCCAGAACGCGCTGTCGATGCCGGTCCTGATCGGTATCCTGATGCTGATGGGTATCGTCACCAAGAACGCCATCCTTCTGGTGGACTTCGCGATCGAGATGAAGCGTCAGGGTCTGGAACGGGTGCATGCCATGGTGGAAGCCGGCCGCAAGCGCGCGCGTCCGATCATCATGACTTCGATTGCCATGTCGGCAGGCATGCTTCCCTCGGCGCTCGGCGTCGGCGAAGGCGGCTCCTTCCGTGCACCGATGGCAATCGCCGTGATGGGCGGCATTATCGTCTCGACGGTGCTCTCGCTTCTCGTCGTGCCGTCCTTCTTCCTGATCATGGACGACCTGTCGCGCCTGCTCGGCAAGATCTTCGGCCGCATGGTCGGCAAGAAGGAGCAGGAAGACTTCGGTCTTTCCAACGAGGAACTCAGCCAGGAGGCGCGCAAATACGCTCAGTCGATCGCGGCTCTGGAAGAACGCCTCAACCAGATGGAACGGCAGACGAGCGCCAACGACGATCGTTCTCCCGGCGCCCAAGCCAGCAGCAAGGTGCTACGCCTGCCGCCTCTGGCCGCGGAATAAGCATCATCTCCAGACTGTATTTCGGCGACGCCGGGCCTGTTGGCCCGGCGTTTTTCGTTGGAAATAACCGGCTCGCGGAGATTGCAGAAAAATTGCACGGATTTGATCGATGTCAAAATCAGATTTCATGAACCTGTTATTTTAGCAGTATCGGGAATGCGCGGCGGTTCGGGTTATGGAAGAGACGACGGATATGATGAACAGCAATTTGAAGCTCAACAACAGGGATCGGGCCGTCCTCATGAAGACGCCTTTCCTGACCAGCCTGAGCGGCAATTCGCTCGTCCGGATGATGTCGGCCATGAGCGTCGTCAGCCTGACGAACCGCAAATCGATCTTCCGCGAAGGCGAGAATGCTGACGCTTTTTTCTGCGTTCTCAGCGGCTATGTGCGACTTTACCAGCTCAATCGGGACGGCCGCGAGGCGGACATCCGAATCTGCAGCCCGGGCGACACGTTCGCTGAATGTCTTCTTTATGGCGGTACGAAATACCGCTACCACGCCCAGACAGCCGAAGCCACGACGCTTGCCCGTTTCGACATGCAGGCGGTGCGGGATCTGGCCGAACAGGAGCGGGATATCGCCAAGGCGGTGATCACCTCGCTGTCGAAACACCTCATCACCACGATGGACTGCGTCGCCAACGACAGGTTGCATACGGCGCCGCAGCGGGTCGCCGACTACATACTGAAAAGATGCCCCGTGGATGGCGGCCCGGCCTCCATCCGCCTGCCTTTCCAGAAGAACCTGCTCGCGGGCATGTTGGGATTGGCTCCCGAGGCGCTCTCCCGCGCATTCTCCACTCTCCGGCGGACCGGAGTGACGGTGCGCGGGCGAGTGATCCAGGTCGTCGACGTGCAGGCCCTGCGCGAAATCTGAAGTTCAAGCGAAGCGAGACCGGGCGGGCGGGTCCGGGCTCTCTTTGGATGCATGTTGCGACACGGGCGGCGGGACCGTGACATGCAGATAAGGCCGGTGGCTTCGAGGGGCCGCCGGCCTCAATCTTTTCAAAGCCCGCCCTGCTCCTTCAGGAAACGGACCACATGGTCCACGCCGACGCCGCGTTTCAGATCGGTGAACAGATGCGGCTTGGCCTCGCGCATGCGGTGCGCGTCGCGGTCCATCACGTCGAGATCGACGTCGACATAGGGAGCCAGATCCTTCTTGTTGATGATCAGCAGGTCGGAGCGGGTAATCCCCGGACCGCCCTTGCGCGGGATTTCCTCGCCCTGGCAGGTGGAGATCACATAGATGGTGATGTCGGCAAGATCGGGCGAAAAGGTCGCCGCGAGATTGTCGCCGCCCGATTCGATGAACACCACGTCGAGATCCGGGAAACGCTCGTTAAGCCCCGCGATCGCCTGCAGATTGATCGTCGCGTCCTCGCGGATGGCGGTATGCGGGCAACCGCCGGTCTCGACGCCGACGATGCGGTCCGAGGACAGCGCTTGGCAGCGCACCAGCGCTTCGGCATCCTCCTTGGTATAGATATCGTTGGTGACGACCGCGACGGAATAATCCTCCCGCATCGCCTTGCAGAGCTTTTCGGTCAGTGCCGTCTTGCCGGAGCCAACAGGCCCGCCGATACCGACGCGCAAGGGTCCGTTCGCCGATTTCATGTGTCGTCCTTTCATTCTTTCAGACTTCAGCTTAGGCTCGCTTTCAGGAACGGAAAAGCCGCGAATGTTGCGTTTCATGCCGAAGCGAAGCTATTTCCGCCTGCACTGCCGCACCGCCGAGATCGTCGAGCGCGGCAAGGCTTGCCTTATCCGCAATGTCGGCGACCAGACCCTCGATCTCGGCGAGGATGGCTACCCCTTCCACCTGCCCGGAAACCCCAAGCCTGATACCGGTAGACACCGATTGCGAGACGGCGGCATGCAGATAGGCGGCAAGCGCCTGCGCTGCCGGCACGCCATGCGCCGCCGCAACCGCGCCGACTGCGACCGGGAAAGGCACGGCTCGCGGCAG
>NZ_JALBGW010000181.1:0-8906 GCF_023006485.1 Neorhizobium sp. BETTINA12A | reverse complement strand
TGTTGATGCGCCGCTGCGCCGAGGCGGCGGCATCGCGACCGGTCTTGGCCCGCGCGCCGTCGCCCAACCGGTTGACGTCGATCTGCTGGCCATCGGCCGTCAGCAGGAATTCAGGCTTGTTGCCGGTATCGAGCGTCGCCTCACCGGTCACCACGTATGGATTGTCGCTCGCCCCGACTTCCAGCCGGTATTGCGGAATACGGATGCGCTCATTGGTGACCTCGAAACCGCCCTTCAGGCGCGGTCCGGGCGGTGGCGGCGTCACCGGTTCGGTCTCGTCCTCCTCCTGCAGGAAATCGAGCGTGAAGTTGCCATTATAGGCAGGCCTGTTGTCGGCAACGGTAAGCTCGCCGTCGAGATTGATCTCAACGGGCTGCGCATCCGGCCAGAGCCTGAGACGCAGCGGCATACGCTTGCCCTCGGCATCCGCCGTGCCGCTCGCCAGGTTGAACCGGGTCTCGTAACCGTCGAGCGTCGCATTGCCTTCACCGCGCCAGGGGCCGCGCAGCGAACCTGCGGAAAAGTCGCCGGCAAAACCGGTGATCTGCCGTGACTGGCCGGACTGTTCATCGATCAGGTCGATCTCGCCGCCGGTGACATGCACGTCCTCGATGACGACGGTATGAGCCGGGATCGCGGCGCGGCTGCCGCGCATCCAGTCGAGCGTGCCGTCCTTCAGCAGCCGGACCCGCGCCTTCGGCTGCTCGATGCGCATGTCGAAGATGCGCGCCTCGCCCGAGAGGAAGGGCGCAAGCTCCATATCCATCGAGAATTGCGCGATCTGCACCAAAGGCTGGCCATCCGTATCGGCCCCCACCCTTACGTCGTGCAGAGTGACTGAGGGAAACGGCAGTATACGCGCATCGACATTGCCGTGGACGGTGACCTTCTTGCCGAGGATGCGGCTTGCCTGTTCCTCGAAGCTGACCCGCAGGCTCGCCCAGTCGACGAACAACGGAGCAAGCAGCGCCGTAAACAGCGCCACCACCACCAATCCGCCGAATGCCAACAGGATGCGTCCGAGCACGGTATCCGTCTCCCTGATCTTGCTTAAGAGACTAGTTCCATTGGGTTCGCAGGCAAGTCAAGCTTGCGGGAGCATCTCATTCGGCATTCCTGAAGATCTTGCCGGGATTGAAGATATTCTTGGGATCGAGCCCCTGTTTGATGGTCCGCATCAGTTGGACGGCGCCGCCCAGTTCCTCTTCCAGGAACGACATCTTGCCCTGGCCGATGCCATGCTCGCCGGTGCAGGTTCCGTCCATCGCAAGTGCCCGGTGGTTGAGACGGCCGATGAACGCCTCGACCTTTTCGACCGAGGCAGGATCCTTGCCGTCGAACAGCACCAGGACGTGGAAATTGCCGTCGCCCGCATGGCCGACGATCGGCGCCAGCAATCCCTGCTCGGCAATATCGGCCTGGGTTTCAGCGACGCATTCGGCAAGCCGCGAGATCGGCACGCAGACATCGGTCGACAGGCCGTCGAGTTCGGGCGCCAGTGCCCGGCTCGCCCAATAGGCATTGTGCCGCGCATGCCAGAGCTTTGCCCGCTCCTCGGCATTGGCGGTCCATAGAAATTCGTCGCCGCCGCACTCGGTGGCGATCTCGGCAAACTGCGCCGACTGCAGCGCCACCGTTTCCTCGGTGCCGTGGAATTCCAGGAACAGCGTCGGCTTTTCCGGATAAGAGAGTTTCGAATAGGCATTGCAGGCCCGCATCTGCACGTCGTCCAGCAGTTCGATGCGGGCGACTGGAATGCCCATCTGGATGGTCATGATCACGGCGTCACAGGCAGCCTTGACGCTCGGAAAGGCGCAGACGCCGCCGCCGATCTTTTCCGGAATGCCCTGCAGCCTCAACGTCACCGAGGTGATGACGCCGAGCGTTCCTTCCGAGCCGACGAAGAGACGGGTCAGGTCGTAGCCGGCCGAGGATTTCCGGGCCCGCTGCGCGGTGCGGATTTCCTCGCCGTCTGCGGTGACGACGGTGAGCGACAGGACATTGTCCTTCATCGTGCCGTAGCGCACCGCATTGGTGCCGGAGGCGCGGGTGGCGGCCATGCCGCCGATCGAGGCATTGGCGCCGGGATCGATCGGGAAGAACAGGCCGGTGTCGCGAAGCTCACGGTTCAGTTCCTCGCGTGTGATGCCGGGCTCGACGGTTACGTCGAGATCGGCCGGGCTGACCCGAAGCACCTTGTTCATGCGGCTGAAATCGATCGAGATACCGCCCGACGGCGCATTCACCTGGCCTTCGAGCGAGGAACCGACGCCGAAGGGCACGACCGGTACCCGATGTTCGGCACAGGCCCTGACAACGGCTTTGACGTCATCGGCGCTTTCGGCGAAGACGACGCCATCCGGAAGCTGGGCCGGCAGATAGGTCGTCGTATGGGCGTGCTGCTCGCGAAACGACTGGCCGGTCTGAAAACGCTCCCCGAAGGATTGCTTGAGGATGCCGAGGACCGTCGAGATGCCCTCTTCGTTGCGAAGGCCCGCCTTCACGTCCTTGATCGCCATGGCCATTCTCCTCCTTGTCTTTTCAAGGGATTGGTTAGGCGACGGGTCGGGTTTTGTCCAGACGGAACAGCGGTGGGCCGATCGGGCGGAATCCGGCCTTGGCGATTTCGTTTTTTTGAGTCGGACGGGGCGCTGAAAGCTGCCTTGTAAGATAAGTAATAAGTGACACCTCTCAGCGCCCCGTTCGGCGGTTAATATCCGCGACTTCGGTCCCTCTGCGATGACGGGGTTTGTGGGAACGGTTGCGTGCCCCTCCGAAAGAGGGCGTCATGCACGCTCGCAGACCAGGATGCCGCAGGCCATGACTGCCGCCCGGCATGGTCTTCCACCTGCGCCGCGCAATCCGGGTTTTCTGAAAAACCCTCGGACGCCGCACGGCGCAGCCCCGATCACCCTGTGTGCCTCACAGGCACGCCCGGCGCACCATGACGGAAAACGAAACGAGAAGTCGGTCCGACAGCTTCTCATCCGTCCCGCGTCGCCGGAGGGAGACCATTTTCCGTGGACCCCGAATGGAAGGACTTACGTCGTTTCCTCCCACCCGGCGCCGGTCCCGCCTCGCCAGCACGCCTGCCGGTGTATCCGCGACGGAACGGGGGGATTTTAGGCACGGGCTGGGAGGACGGGGATGAGAGAGGTGGAAAATTAAACTAAGTCGTTGAGCCGACAGGCGGGTGAAGCTTGGGACATCCCCGCGACGGCGCTGCCAACGAACTCGAAATAGGATGCCGGACGCGAAACCTGATGCCGAACCTAGCCCGCTATGGCTACGCTCAGCCGCTGCTGTACCTGATCGACATTGCCGCGGACATAGACGGCCGTGGGCTTGCCGCCGGTGCTGGCGAGCGCAAGAGCAACGATGGTGACTTCCTCTTCGAAGGTCGTGACGTAAAGCACCTGGGCGGGATTGATGTATACGGACTGGTTATGGGTATTCTTGAAGCCGATCAGCGCCATACGTCTCTCCTTCTGCTGCGTGGCGGGATATGCCATGCCATGCACAAGGTTGCCGCAAGTTTAACAGGCCCGGCTCGTGACCGTTGTGACCACAAGAAGTCTCGAAACCGACCACCGCAGCGAGATGTCGGCGATGAGCCTCCCGTGCCGGTAAGTCCTTGCGCCCCGGCAGGGTGAGTTTCCGGGAGCCGGACGCGAATCGCCGGCAGGGCCTCCGCGCCACGGACAGGTCTTTTTGTCCCGGCGCAAAATAGTTTACCTGCAAGTCGCCGATCGATGCTCTAAATCAGGTTCTGCCTTTATCAAATTTCAGGAGATCAGCGATGGCGACAATTGCAATCATCGGCGCGGGCGCAATGGGGAGCGGGATCGGCCGGCAGTTGGCGGAGGGCGGCGCGAGCGTGCTGACCTATCTGGAAGGCCGCTCACCCGGGACCCGCAAGCGGGCCAGGGCCGCCGGAATGGAACCCGCCTCGCTTGAAGACATCATCGGGGCGGAGATCGTTCTGTCGATCGTTCCGCCCGCCGAGGCGATCGGCGTTGCCGAACGTCTGTCCGCAGCGATCGGAGAGCGCCCAAGCCCGGTGACATTCGTCGACTGCAACGCGATCTCGCCAAAGACGATGAATGCGGTCGCAGCCGCTTTCAGGCCCGGCCAGGCGAACGTCCTGGACGGCTCGATCATCGGCCTGCCGCCGCAGCCGGGAAAGGCTGGACCAAAACTCTACATCAGTGGCGACGGGGCGGACAAAAGCGCCGTTCTCGCCGCGCACGGGCTTCACGTCCGCCGGATCGAAGGGGCTGTCGGAGCAGCCTCGGCGTTGAAGATGTGTTATGCCGGCATCAACAAGGGCATGACCGGGCTTGGCACCGCCATGCTTCTCGCAGCTATCGGATCGGGTGCAGACCAGAGCCTCAAGCGGGAGATGGCCGAAAGCGCGCCCGATCTCGACCGGAAACTCACAAGCGCCATTCCCGACATGTATGCAAAAGCCTATCGTTGGGTGGCGGAGATGGAGGAGATCGCCGCATTCCTCGGCGAAGACGATCCGGCCTCGCAGATTTTCAGGGGAATGGCGGGATTGTTCCAGAAGATGGCCGAGGACCGCGCCGGTGGCGGCGAGCTTGCCGGTCAGCTCAACGCCTTGCTGGGCCGGTAGATCGCAAAAAACCTCGACATTATCTCTTCTGTCCCCGGATCAGGTCCGAGGACAGGAAGGATGGGAGGAAACGAAGTACCCGCGCTCTCGAACGGGATCGTCACTCGGCCCGTTACTCGGCAGCGAGCAGCCGTTCCTTGCCGTCCTCTTCCTCGTTGTCCTGCTTTTCCGGCTTGCGGCGGGTGGCATGCGCCAGTTCCTGATGGAACCGTGCTTCCTCGTGCACATGCGGCTTGGCGAAGCCTGCGATCAGAAGATAGGCAACCGGGGTGATGAAGAGCGTCACGATGACCGCAAAACCGAGGCCGCCGACGATCACCCAGCCAAGAGCGATACGGGCTTCCGCGCCGGCGCCTTGAGCTAGCAGCAGCGGCACGCCGCCGATGACGGTGGCGATCATCGTCATCATCACCGGGCGCAGGCGAAGGGCGCAGGCCGTTTCGATTGCCTCGCGCACGCTTGACCCGCGGTCGCGGAGCTGGTTGGCGAACTCGACGATCAGGATGCCGTTCTTCGCCATCACGCCGACGAGCAGCACGAGGCCGATCTGGCTGTAGACGTTGAGGCTCGATCCGGTCAGCACCAGTGCGATCGCGGCGCAGGCAAGCCCCAGCGGCACGGTCGACATGATGATGATCGACGACAAGACGCTTTCGAACTGCGCCGCCAGAACCAGGAAGATGATCGCGATCGCAAAGCCGAAGGTCATCAGCATGGCGTTGGAGTTTTCGCCAAGCGTCTTGGCCTCCGCCATCGGCACCAGGCGGACACCGGCCGGCAGCAGCGGCTGGGCGATCGCCGTGACTTCCTTGACCGCATCGCCGAGCGCCACGCCGTCGCGCAGGTTCGACGAGATGGAGACCGACGCGAGCTGCTGTTCGCGGTTGAGCTGCGGCGCAACCGCGCCTTCCTTCAGGGTCGCGATCGTCGACATCGGCACGATCTTGCCGTCGCCGGTCTTCAGGAAGATGTTTTCAAGATCGGTCGGATCGTCGATCGGCCTTGTGGTCGAGGTGAGCTTGACGGGCAGCGCATCGCCGTTGACGAAGACGTCGACGACGGAACGGCCCTCGAGCAGCGACTGCATGGCAGTCGACAGGCCGGTAATGTCGATGCCGAGGTCGGAGGCCCGCTCGCGGTCGATCGCCACCGAAAGCTGCGCCTGGGTCGGCTCGTTGGTGAGGCGCGGCGTATCGAAGAACCGGCCGCCTTCGCTTTCCATATGCGAGACGAGTTTCAGGGCGGTCGAGGTCAGGAGGTCGTAGTCGTTGCCGACCAGCGCCATCTGCAGCCCGTTGCCGGCGCCCCGGATCTTCAGGCTGTTCGCCTGCATGGTGAAGCCGCGCAGCGCCGGAACCCTGAGCGCTGCAGCATTGACGTCGGCAGCGATCTGGTCCTGGCTGCGGGTGCGCTCGTCCCAGGGCGCCAGCGTCAGAACCATGAAGCCGCTATTGGTGTTGCTGCCGAACCCCGAGATCGAGAAGACATTGGTGATCTCGCCGGAATCGCGCAGCGACTTCAGGTTCTCCTCGACACGCTGCATCTGATCGCGCGTATAATCGAGGCTGACGCCCTGCGGCGTCGTCAGGCGCAGCATGATCGTGGCGCGGTCTTCCCGCGGCGTCAGCTCGCTCTTGACGAGGCCGAAGACGTTGTAGGCGGCGACCGAGAAGACCACCGAGACGACGATGACGACAAGCGGCGCGTTGAGGCAGAACCGCAGCGAGGACGCATAGACGCTGGCAAACACGTTGCCGAAAGCGCCGAGCAGGCCGTGGTCTTCCTTCATCGGCTTGGTCAGCATGCGCGACGCAAGCATTGGGCAGAGCGTCAGGGCGGTCACCGACGACAGCGCCACCGAAAAGGCGAGAACGAAGCCGAATTCCTTGAACAGGCCGCCGATCTGGCCGGGCAGGAAGGACAGCGGAATGAAGACGGCCGCGAGCGTCGCGGTCGTCGCGATGACGGCGAAAAACACTTCCTGGGTGCCGAGCACGGCGGCGGCGCGCGGTCCCATGCCTTCCGCCCGTCGTCGGACGATGTTTTCGAGCACGACGATCGCGTCGTCGACCACCAGACCGGTCGCCAGGACGATGGCGAGCAGCGTCAGGATGTTGATCGAGAAGCCGACGAGATAGATCGCCACCAGCGTGCCGATCAGCGCCACGGGCATGGTGATCGCCGGGATCAGCGTGGCGCGCCAGTCGCGCAGGAACAGGAAGATGACCACGACGACGACCGCCGCCGAGAGCATCAATGCGGTCTCGACTTCGTGCAGCGCGCCCTGGATGAAGATCGCGTCGTCGCCGGTAACCGCGATGCGGGTGCCTTCCGGCAAGGTCTTCTGCATCTCCGCGACGGCGGCCTTGACGCCTTCGGAAATGTTAAGCGTGTTGGACTGCGCCTGGCGGATGATGCCGAGGCCGACGCCCTGCACGCCGTTGGCGCGCAGCACGGTCGTGCCGTCGTCCGGGCCGAGCGCCACGGTCGCCACGTCGCGGATGCGGACATTCGGTCCGATCAGCACGTTTTCGAAATCCTGCGGCTTGGTGAGGCTGGCGGTGGCGCGGACGACGATGTCCTGCGTCGTGCTCTTCAGCGAACCGGCCGGAACGTCGAGAGCGGCGCTCGACAGCGCCTTGGAAACGTCGGCAACGGTCAAGCCGCGACCGGCCAACGCAGCCTGGTTGATGTCGACGCGGAATACCTTGTCTTGGTCGCCGTAAAGTTCGACGTCCGCCACACCTTCCACGGCGGCGAGGCGGTCGACGACCGCGTTTTTGACCAGCTGGGTCAGGTTTTCCATCGACATCTTCGAGGATGTCACCGCCAGGCGCATGATGGCGTCGGAATCGGCGTCAGCCTTGACGATGCGGGGCTCGTCGGCATCTTCCGGCAATTTGTTGATGACCCGGCCGACGGCATCGCGCACATCGTTGGCGGCTTCCGACAGGTTGATTCTATCGGAAAATTCCATCGTCACGCGGCTGGAACCGAACTGCGATTGCGATGACAGCGCCTTCAGGCCGGACACGCGGGCGACCGCGCCTTCGATGACCTGGGTGACTTCCTGGTCCATCGTCTGCGGCGAGGCGCCGTCGTAATTGGTGCGTACCGTGATGACCGGCTGGTCGACGTCGGGAAGTTCACGCACTTCGACGCCGGCAAGCGCCGCAAGACCCGCGACGACGAGCAGCGTGTTCAGGACGGCGGCAAGAACGGGCCGGCGGACGAAGAGAGCGGTGAAGCTCTGGCTGGATTTCTCCGCATCGCCCTTCCCCTCGTCGTCGTGGCCATGCCCCGGAAGCTCCATCTTCATTGGCGCGCCACCTCAGCGGTTTCCGGCGCGCCGAAAACCCGGACCGACGCCCCCTCCCTCACCCGTTGCAGACCTTCGGTCACTATCCTGTCGCCCTCTTGGAGCTCGGCGCCCACGAGCACCGCATCGGGATTGCGCTGAACGACGCGCACCCGGGTCTTGACCGATTTATTGTCCTTGACCTGCCAGACATAGGAACCCTCGCCGTCCCACTGGACGGCGAGCGGATCGACCGCCGGGTAGCTTTCGCCGGCAAAGCGCATGCCGACATTGAAGGCCATGCCGGCGCGCAGAACATCGCCCGGATTTTCGACACGGGCGCGGATGCGCATCGTGCGGCTTGCCGCGTCGATACGGTTGTCGATCGCCTCGACCTTGCCGGAGAAGACCTGGCCCGGACGGGCGATCGAGCTCGCGTCGACTGCCTGGCCCGGCTCGATGGCGACGGCGAAACGCTCCGGCGCCCAGAAATCGACCAAAATAGCCGTGCGGTCGTCGATCGTCACCACATTGGTCTGGGTGGTGACGTTGTCGCCGATATTGACCGCGACGATGCCCGCGATGCCCGCGATCGGCGCGACGATATCGCGGCGCTTCAAGTTGAGTTCGGCCGTGGCGAGCGCAAGCTTGGCAGCCTGTTCGGCGATCTGGGCATTGAGCACGTCGAGGCGCGAGAACGACTGGAGGTTCTTGTAGGAAGCGGATTTTTCCTGGGCGCTCTGCAGCGCGACCTGCGCCTTTTCGCGCTCGATCGTCTGTTCTTCGTCGTCGAGGCGGGCGAGCACCTGGCCCTTGGTGACCTTCTGGCCGGAAACGACCCTGATCTCGTTGATCGTGCCGGAAGACTGCGGCATGACGACGACGGACTGGATCGCCTCGCCGCTGCCGATCGCCGTGAGGCGGTCGTTGACGGTGCCGATCGCCACCGGCTGGGCGACGACGAGCGTGGCG
>NZ_JALBGW010000180.1:0-9046 GCF_023006485.1 Neorhizobium sp. BETTINA12A | reverse complement strand
ACCTTTCTCGGCGGCTGCCTGTTTACCGGCCGCAATGCCGGCCGGGCGGCCGCGGCAGCCCTCGGCTGAGCCGGAGCCCGGGCCTGAAAAGATTACGGTTTTGGCTTGCCGTTCTTCCAGGCGACGTTCTGGTTATAGAGCGGCACGGTCGAGATCGCCATCTTGGCGGAACCGTCCACCACCTGCCGCGAGTGAGCGAGATAGATCAGCGTGTCGTTCGCCTTGTCGTAGATACGCTTGACGAGCAGGTTCTTCCAGATCAGGGAACGGCCCTGCCGGAACACTTCCTCGCCGCCCTTGCCGAGGTCGATCTCTCCGATCTCGATCGGACCGGTCTGGCGGCAGGCAATCGAATTGTTGGACGGGTCTTCGAACCAGTTGCCATTCTTAAGCCGGTCTATGATGCCGCGTTCGAAATAGGTGACGTGGCAGGTTACGCCCTTTATCTGCGGATCGGCGACCGCCTCGACGATGATGTCGTTGCCGGTCCAGTCGACGCCGACTTCGCCGACCACCTGGGCGGAAACGGGGGCGGCAAGCGTCCCGAACGACAGAGCGACGGCGGACGCAAGGCAGGCAATTCGATTGATGGGTTGTTTCATGGGGGACACGGCTCCGGTAAACGATCCGTGATCTGAGATAAGGATTGCCGGGGCGGAAACAAGCAGCGCCAAAAAAGTCCCTATTTCAGCCGGCAGGTGCAGGGTGCATAGCCGCCGGAAAATAGCCGCCCGACCTTCATGCCGATCGCAGCCGGAATGTCGCGGACATGCGGCACGGCAAGCGATTTGGCGATCGCGATCGTCGCCCGCGCGCAGACGGCCGCGTCTTCGGCCGCATTGTGATGCGCGAACCGAAGGCCGAGATGCTGGGCAAGGACGTTGAGCTTGTGAGAACCGAGATGCGGCCAGACCTTCTGCGACATCTTCACGCTGCAGAGATAGGAAAGGTCCGGATAGCTCTGCCGATAGACATCGAGGCAGGCCCGCCAGACGCTGAAATCGAAGGCGGCATTGTGGGCAATCATCGTCGCACCGCGAAAATCGTCGGCGAACTCGTCCATCACCTCGGGAAACTCGCCGGCATCCTCGACATGTTCCGCACGGATGCCGTGGATCGCGACGTTGAAGGAGGAAAACCGCATGTCCTTCGGGCGGATCAGCCGTTCCTCCACCCGCACCACCTCGTCGCCCTCCAGCCAGGCAAGCCCGACGGAGCAGGCGCTGCCGCGTTGCTCGTTGGCGGTTTCGAAATCGATGGCGATGGTTTTCAAGGGCTGGTTCCGGATGAGCGTGGAAAAACTTCTACAGGTGGGAATTCGATTCGGCAAAGACAGCCAGCGCTTTCACCCCTCTTGACGCGTCGGCGCTTGTTTGAGACCTTGCGCGCCATGAACCGTTTCGCCGCCCACATGCATCTTACCGTGACCATTCACCCCGCAGGGTGCGTGGCGGCATTGGCGCGTTAATCGGTCATCCGTCCACCAACCCTGCCGATGGCAGGGTTCGGTGTTTCCGCTCTGCCTCGGCGAAGACCAAGGAGAGCAAGCATGACAGAGTTCGATATCTCACCACCGCTGGACCCCGAGGCGCGATGGCCCGAAGGCCTGTCGATCCGCGCACGCACGCCGGCCGACGCGCCCGGCATCCTCGCACTGCACAACATGCCCGGTTATCGTTTTGGCACACTGCGCACGCCGCACCACACCATTGAGGAAATCCGCAGACACATCGAGAGCCCTCCGGCCAACAACATTGGGCTTGTCGCCGTCATGGACGGCCGGATCGTCGGCGATGTCGGCCTCAACCGCTATCTCAACCGCCGGGCCCACGTCGGCAGCATCGGCATGGGCGTCCACGATGCCTATCAGGGCCGCGGCATAGCACGCGCGCTGATCGGTGAAGCCCTGGCCATCGCCGACCGCTGGCTGAACCTGAAGCGCATGGAGCTTACGGTCTACACCGACAACGAAAAAGCCATCCGCCTTTACGAGCAGAACGGCTTCGTCAAGGAAGGGCATCTAAGACAGTTCGCCTTCCGCGACGGCGAATTCGCCGACGCCTACTCGATGGCACGTTTCCGGACCTGACGTCACGCAATAAAGGCGAGCCATTCGTCCTCGTCCATCACCTGGACGCCGAGTTCCCTCGCCTTGTCGAGCTTAGAGCCGGCGCCCGGACCCGCGACCACATAGTCGGTCTTCTTGGAGACCGACCCGGCCACCTTGGCGCCAAGGCTTTCCGCCCTCGCCTTGGCCTCGTCGCGGGTGAATTTTTCGAGCGAGCCGGTGAAGACCACCGTCTTGCCGGCGATCGGGCTGTTGGAGGCGACCGGCTGTTCGGCGGCCTGCGGCGTCACCTCTTCGCGAAGCCGGGTAATGACCTCGACATTGCGCGGCTCCTTGAAGAACTCGACGATGGCGCGCGCCATCACCTCGCCGATGCCCTCGATATTGTTCAAATCGTCCCAGGCGTCGCCGGAAAGCTCGGCCGCATCGTCCATGGCCTTCGCAAACGCCTCGTAGGTGCCGTAGGCGCGCGCAAGCAGCTTGGCGGTGGTCTCGCCTACGTGCCGGATGCCGAGCGCGTAGATGAAGCGGTGAAGCGCGATCTCGCGCCGCTCGTCGATCGCATCGAACAGTTTCTTGACGCTGACTTTTCCGAAGCCCTCGATATTTTCGAGTTTGGTAAGCGTCGAGGCCTCCTGCCGCCGCTTCAGCGTGAAGATGTCGGGCGCAGTGCGGATCTTCAGCGCGTCGTCTTCCGCCTCGAAGAAGAAATCGATCTGCTTGGAGCCGAGGCCTTCGATATCGAAGGCGTTGCGCGACACGAAATGTTTGAGGTGCTCTGTCGCCTGCGCACGGCAAACGAAACCGCCGGTGCAGCGGGTGACCGAATCGAGCTTGCCGGTCTTTTCGTTACGCTCGCGCACCGCATGACTGTCGCAGACGGGGCATTTCTTCGGGAATTCGTAGGGCACGGCTTCCGGAGGACGCTTCTCCATCACCACGTCGAGCACCTGCGGGATGACATCCCCTGCTCGCTGGACGATGACGGTGTCGCCGACGCGGATATCGTGATCCGGCTCGCGGATCGGTTCGCCGGAATTGCCGAGCCCCTTGATATAGTCTTCGTTGTGGAGCGTCGCATTGGTGACGACCACGCCGCCGACGGTGACCGGCGTCAGGCGCGCGACCGGCGTCAGCGCTCCGGTGCGGCCGACCTGGATGTCGATCCGCTCCACATGAGTAAAGGCCTGTTCCGCCGGGAATTTATGCGCCGTGGCCCAGCGCGGCGAACGCGAGCGAAAACCGAGCCGGGCCTGCAGGTCGAGCCTGTCCACCTTGTAGACGACACCATCGATCTCGTAGTCGAGATCCGGGCGCTTGAGGCCGATATCCTTGTAATGAGCGATGATATCCTCGACCGCGTGCAGGCGCTTCATCAGCGGGTTGACCGGAAACCCCCATTCCCTGAATTTCTCCACCATGCCCATCTGGGTATCGGCCGGCATTTCCGACATTTCTCCCCAGGCATAGGCGAAGAATTTCAGGTTGCGGCTGGCAGTCACCTTGGCGTCGAGCTGGCGCAGCGACCCGGCCGCTGTGTTGCGCGGGTTGACATAGGTCTGCTTGCCTTCCGCCGCCATCTTCTCGTTGAGCGCCAGAAAGTCGCTTTTCGTCATATAGACTTCGCCACGCACTTCGACGACATCGGGCACGCCCGCGGGCAAACGATTGAGGATTTCCTTGATGGTCTTGATGTTCTCGGTGACGTTTTCACCGGTCGTACCGTCGCCGCGGGTCGCAGCATTCACCAGCCGGCCGTTCTCGTAGCGGATCGACATGGAAAGCCCGTCGATCTTAGGCTCGGCGGTAAACGCGATCGAACCGTCCGGAAGCTGGCCGAGGAAACGGTAGACGGAAGAGACGAAGTCGCGCACGTCGTCGTCCGAAAAGGTGTTGTCGAGCGACAGCATCGGCCGCGAATGGGTGATCGCCGCAAATGTCGGCAAGGGTGCCGCACCGACCCGGATCGACGGGCTGTCGGCGCGGATAAGCTGAGGGAACCGCTTCTCGATCGAATCGTTGCGCCGTTTCAGCGCGTCGTAATCCGCATCCGAAATCTGCGGCGCGTCATGGCCGTGATAAAGCTCGTCATTGCGGGCAATCTCCGCCGCCAGATAGGCCAGTTCGGCTGCGGCCTGTTCTTCGGTCAGGTTTTCGACGGGCGTCTGTTCGGCGGACATGCGGGTCTACTCCTCGGGTAGCGAGGAGTCGTTTTGTAGCGCAAATTTTTCCGATGGGAAGGGTGGATGGAAGGTCTCGGTGGATGAGCCTAGCCGTTGCCCGCCAGCAGTCGCTTGGCCGCCGCCCTCGCCTCGTCGGTCACCGATGCGCCGGCGAGCATGCGGGCGATCTCCTCGGTGCGGTGTTCCGGCTCCATGGTGGCGACGCGGGTGGCGATCTTGTCGGTGCCCTCGCCGGCCGGTCCCTTGGAAATCAGCAGATGCGTTGCGGCACGGGCGGCCACCTGCGGCGCATGGGTGACGGACAGCACCTGCACCTTGTCCGACAGCCGCTTCAGCCGCTGGCCGATCGCATCGGCAACGGCACCGCCGACCCCGGTATCGATTTCGTCGAAGACCAGCGTGGGCGCAGAACCGCGGTCGGCGAGCGCCACCTTGAGCGCCAGAAGGAAACGCGACAGCTCGCCGCCCGAAGCGACCTTCATGATCGGGCCGGGACGCGTGCCGGGATTGGTCTGGACGTGGAACTCGACCGTATCGATGCCTTCGGCGCTCGCCGCTTCCGGATCGCTCGCCACATCGACCATGAAGCGGGCCCGTTCTAGCTTCAGCGCCGGCAGCTCCGCCATCACGGCTTCGGCCAGCGCCTCGGCGCCATGCCGGCGCTTCTCGGACAGGATCGCGGCGGCCTGATCGTAGGCGGCCTTGGCAGCGGCAGTCAGCTTTTCCAGCTCGGCGAGCTTCTCCTCGCCGGCATCGAGATCGGCAAGGTCCGATATCATCTTTTCGGCAAGCGCCGGCAGGTCGGCGACCGGGATTGAATATTTGCGGCCGGCGGCCCGGAGCCCAAACAGTCGCTCCTCGACCCGCTCCAGTTCGCGCGGGTCGAATTCGGTGCGCCTCAGCGCCGCCTCCACTTCCATCTGGGCATTGGAGAGGTAGTTGAGCGCCTGATCGAGAAGTTCGACGGTTTCTTCGAGCAGGCCTGGCGCCTCGTGGCTCTTGCGCTCCAGGCGCCGCACCAGCGAGGCGATCAGCGGCACGGGCGATGCGTTGCCATTGAGGAATTCGGAGGCTTCGGAAATGTCGCCGGCGATGCGTTCGGACTTCTGCATTCGCGAACGCTGTTCGGCAAGCTCGTCCTCTTCACCATCACGCGGCGACAGCGCTTCCAGCTCTTCCACCGAGGCACGGATATAATCGGCTTCGCGGGCCGCAGCCTCGACCTTGGCGCGATGGGTCTTGAAGGCCCGATCCGCGTCCTTCCAGGAGCGATAAAGGGCGGAAAGCTGCAGCACCTCGTCGCTTAAGCCCGTGAAGGCGTCGAGCAGCGTGCGGTGCGCGTCGGTGTCGATCAGCGCCCGGTCGTCGTGCTGTCCGTGGATCTCGACCAGAAGCTGGCCAGCCTGGCGCATCAGCTGCACGCTGACCGGCTGGTCGTTGATCGAGGCGCGTGTGCGCCCATCGGCCGACTGGATGCGGCGGAAGATCAGATCGCCGTCGTCGTCGATGCCGTTGTCGCGCAGGAGTTTTCGGGCACCGTGGCTGCCGGATACGTCGAAGACGGCCGTCACCTGGCCCTTGTCCTCGCCATGGCGCACCAGGCCGCCGTCACCACGGCCGCCGAGCGCCAGTGAAAGACTGTCGAGCAAAATCGATTTGCCGGCGCCGGTTTCGCCGGTCAGCACCGAAAGGCCGGTCTCGAAGGCAAGATCCAGCCGCTCGATCAGAACGATATCGCGGATCGACAACTGGATCAGCATGTCTCAGACCTTAAGCGCCGATCAGCTTGGCCCCGGCGCGGGAAATCCACGAACCGCGATTTTCGCGCGGTTCGACGCCGTTGCCCTTCAGCAGCTTGAAGGAATCCGCATACCACTGGCTGTCGGGATAATTGCGCCCGAGAACAGCGGCCGCGGTCTGCGCCTCTTCCGTAATGCCCATCGCATAATAGGCTTCAGTCAGACGCGCCAGCGCCTCTTCCACCTGGTTGGTGTTGGGATACTGCTCGACCACGTTGCGGAAACGCTGGATCGCGGCAAGATATTCCTTGCGCTCCAGATAGTAGCGGCCGATCTGCATTTCCTTGCCGGCGAGCTGGTCGCGCGCAAAGCGGATCTTCGCCTGCGCATCCTCGACATATTCCGAGCTCGGATAATTGGTTACGACCTTGTTCATCGCATCGATGGTGCGCACGGCTGCGCGCTGGTCCTGGGTCACGTCGGCGATCTGCTTGGAGTAAGCAAGGCCGACGAGATACTGGACATAGGCCGAATCCTGCGATTGCGGATACTGGCTCATGTAGCGGTTGCCGGTGGCCACCGCCTCGTCGTTGCGGCCGAGCCGGTACTTGGTGAACGTGCTCATGACGAGCGCCTTGCGGCCCCATTCCGTGAAGGGATTCTGGCGGTCGATCGAATCGAACTTGCGGCCTGCTTCGGCAAGGTTGCCAGCCTTCATGTTGGCGAGGCCCTGGTTGTAGAGCGTCTCCGGCGCATCCGTTTCGAGACCGAGCTTGGTGATGTCGATATCGGGATCCGACTGGCAGGCGGTCACGCCAAAGCCGGCGCCGGCCAGCACCAGCGACACAAGCGCTACTCTTGCCGTCTTACGCATTCCAACAGACCTTACATGGTTCATTCGACAATTCCTGATCGTCCCGCGCCTGATAAGCCCGCCGCCTAAGCAGGCCGTTCTAGCCATAAAAGCAAAGGGAGAGCAACGCAATGCTGCGGCATTAATGCATTTTTGTGGCACGTCGCCGCAATACGGCATTTCAAGGTTAAATCGAAACATGTCTCCCAAAAGAAAAAGGCCGCTTCCGGAGAAGCGGCCGAGTCGACTGGATCAATTTACTCAGGCGAACCAGGATGTCAGTTCCGGCACATTGACCGGTACGAACTCCCGTGCCCGTACTCGGGCCGCACGCGACGACGGAGCCTCGACGACCTCATAAGCCGTCGGATCGCTCATCAGCGCCTTCAATGCGTTGGCATTCATCTTGTGGCCGCCGCGGTAGGACCGGTAGCAGCCGATGAACTGGGCGCCGGCAAGCGCCAGATCGCCGACGGCATCGAGCGTCTTGTGGCGGACGAATTCGTCCTTGTAGCGAAGACCCTCGACATTGACGATCGTGTCGTCGTCGGAGATGACGACCGAATTTTCCAGCGAGGAACCGAGTGCGTAGCCGGCAGCCCAGAGACGCTCCACGTCGCGCATGAAACCGAAGGTGCGGGCGCGGGAGAGTTCCTGCTTGAAGGTCTCGGCGGTCAGGTCGCCTTTCCAGCTCTGGCGGCCGATCAGCGGCGAAGAGAAGTCGATCTCCACCTCGAAGCGTGTGCCGTCATAGGGCCGGAATTCCGACCAGCAAGCGCCGGAGTCGATGCGGACCGGCTTCAGGACCCGGATATAACGGCGCTTGATGCCAAGATTGACGATGCCGACCTGTTCGATGGCTTCGATGAAAGGATAGGAGCTGCCGTCCATGATCGGCATCTCGCCGCTATCGACTTCGACCATGATATTGTCGACACCGAGCGCGTAGAGCGCGGCCATCACGTGTTCGATCGTCGCGACGGCGCGGGAAAGCGAAGTGCCGAGAACGGTGCAGAGATCGGTATTACCGACCTGCGAGGAAACGGCGCGATATTCGACCGAGCTGCCATCGTCCAGAAGACGCGTGAAGATCACGCCGGTGCCGGCTTCGGCAGGCTGAAAAGTGAGGCTGACGGGGGCTCCGGAATGAACGCCAATCCCCTTCAGTGTTACCGGGGAGGCGATGGTGGTCTGGAAACCGAACAGTCCGATAGTCATTCCTGCTGCCTTCTTGTCGCCGGATCCGTAAAGCAGAAGGATCCGATATTCTTTAGCGCCAGCCGGACCGATCGCCTGAATCGGTCGATCTCTTTTGGCGTCCCTTAGCGTCTTTCATACGCAGCCGTTTGGCACAATCCAAATCACTGTTCATTTCGGATTGTTACGTTGTTAACTCTGCGTCCTGATTGATAAAACGCCTGAAGGCCCGGATGCGTGATCCGGGCCTTCTTCACGTTTCGTGACTGTCTTTAACTCAGTTCGATTGACGGCGCAGGAAGGCCGGAATCTCGAGCTGGTCTTCCTCGTGATGGGCCTGCGGAACCGCACGTCCATGATCGTCGAGATTGCCGCGGCGCGGTGCATAAAGACTTGCTTCCGCCGACAGCGGACGACGCTGCTGCGGGGCCGGAGCCGGTGCGGCCGGCTCGGCGTGAGCAGGCTCTTCCTCTTCGCGGCGACCAAGCGAGTTGGTGATCCGCTTCAGAAGACCCATCGGGCCGCGTTCTTCCTGCACATGGCTCACCGGCTGGGCGCGGTGATCCATCTCGGCCTTCACGACCGGCGGAAAATCCTCGACCTTCGGCATGCGAACCGGCTGCACCACCTGCGACATCGAAGGTGCCATCGGCTCGCGATAGACCGGCTGTGCCGGGCGAGGAGCGGGCTGGCCCATCATCGGAGCAGGCTGCGGCTGTACGTGCTGGTGAACCGGGGCCGGTTGCGGTGCAGGAGCCGGCCGGCTCATGACCGGAGCCGGTGCTTCGACCGGAGCAGCACCGAAGATGCGGCTCTGCGGACGGAACTCTTCCTGCTGCTGCATGAGCGGCTGCGGAGCGACCTGCTGGGGTACCGGAGCCGCATACTGGTGCTGCGGTTCTGCGATCGCCAGTTCCCGTTCCATCTCGGCTTCCGCCATGCGGATCGTTTCGGCGATCGGGTCGACAGCCGGCCTCGGAGCCGGGGCGGCCTGCATGACCGGAGC
>NZ_JALBGW010000017.1:0-69104 GCF_023006485.1 Neorhizobium sp. BETTINA12A | reverse complement strand
GACGCGATCACGCTCGCACCGCGCTACATGCGCGATACCAGCGGCCGCTCGACCGCGCCGCACTGTTCGGCGGCGATTATAACCTGCCGAGCGGCATCTCGCCCGTTGGTCTTGTCAACGCGCTGTGGCCCGGCGCTGATAACATGCTGGCGGCGGCGCGGGCAGCGAACGTTCCCTATGGCCTGTCGACCGTGGGCACGACGAGCATCGAAGCGAGCGGCAGCGATGCTGCGCCCTCCTTCGCGATCGTCTCCTTCATCAATTCGGGGTCGTCTACCGCATCCGCTGTGACGTTCGCGACCAGCGCATTCGCTCTAATGATGACGCCCCGCTACGACTGATGACTAAGCAGGCGCAAACCGCATCCAAAGCGCTGTTCACTGACTATCTAAACGACGACTGCTTCCAGGAACGCACATAATCCGACTGAACGGCCGATTATGGGGCGCTTTGCTGCCTCGCTCGAATGCGGCCCATCCATTTACGGACAGGCCGCTCCGTTTAGATTTTCGTTCGCTCTGCAAGTGTCAGCGCATCTTCAATATCGACACCGAGGTACCTGACCGTGTTTTCGATTTTGGTGTGACCCGAGCAAAATCTGGATCGCTCGGAGATTGCCGGTCGCCTTATAGATCATTGAGGCCTTGGTTCGGCGCATCGGCCCAACCCGGAGGCACCGGACGACCAATTCTGCCGTGCCTGTCCCGCTGGGCCTTCCCAATCGGGAAAGCCCTCGCACTGGTATCTCAGTATTGTGGTTTCGACCGTGTAACCCAGAACAGGAAGGCGGCGGGGAGAGCTGCGGTGATAGCGAAATGGCGCGTACTGGCTTCCGGCGACCAGCGGCTCGTCCACAGGCTGCGGTCAAAGGCTATTCCGCCAACGGCGTTCACCAGCCCATGCAGCCTGATGCAGGGGATCAGGCTGCCACGGCCGGTCAGCCATAGCCCGCGCCGATGCGGTCGTGACGACGCAGAGCATTGAAGCCCTGCGCCGCCAGCGCCACGCGCCGCGCTTCGGAAACGGAGAGCTCCACCTTCAGGAGCGCGCTCCCGACACCGTCGCGATAAAGGCGCGCAGGTCGGCCAGCATCAGTTCCGGCTCTTCCAGCGCGGCGAAATGGCCGCCCCGCGGCATGTCGGTCCAATGCGCGATGTTGTAGGTCTTCTCCGCGAACGAGCGCGGCGGCGGCAAGAACACCGGATCGGGGAAGGCCGCAACGCCGGTCGGCACCTGGATGCGGGTGCCGGCCGGAAGCATCAGCGACTCCTCAAGCCGGCTGCCGTAGTAGATCCAGGTTGCAGTCACGAACGATGCCGGCGCGATGTAGAGCATGATGTTGGTGAGGAGTTCCTCCTCGGAAAACTTGCTCCAGACGTCGGGGTTGCCATCGGCGGTTGTCGGAAGATCGGCCCACTTGCCGAACTTTTCGAGTATCCAGCCCGCCGCTCCGACCGGGCTGTCGGCCATCGCGACGCCGAGCGTTTGCGGACGGGTCGCCTGCTCGTGAAAGTAGGCGCCCTCCCGGTCGGCAATCGCGGCGCGCTTGGCGGCGAAGGACTTCTCCTCGCCGGTCGTCGGAGCGGCGTCCTCCGCACGCACGGTCATCATGTTGATATGGATGCCGAGCAGAGCGTCCGGTCGATCATGCGCTGCCCAGGCCGCGATGCCGTGGCCCCAATCGCCCCCTTGAATGAAATACCGCGCGTCGCCGAACAGTTGGATCATCAGCCCATGCACGAGCACAGCAGCCCGCCGCGGGCCAATCGGGCGCGTGATCGGGTTGGAGAACGCGAAGCCAGGAAGCGAGGGGACGACAACATCGTGCCCGTCCGCCGCGAGCGGCTCCAACAGCCGCTCGAACTCGAGATACGAGCCCGGCCAGCCGTGGAGAAGCAGGACGGGCGGCTTGGAGCCGCCGCCTTTCACATGAACGAAGTGGAGGTGCTCGCCTTCCACGTCGGCCGTGAAGTTGGGGAGTGCGTTGAGGCGCCGTTCGACCGCACGCCAGTCGTAGCTGTCCCGCCAATACGCGGCGAGCCGCTTGAGGTCATCAACCCCGACCCCCGCTGACCAGCCCCCCGCATCCGGCAGCTGGCTCCAGTCATAAGCCTCGACCTTGGCTCTGATCGTGGCGAGCCGTTCGTCAGGGATGTTGATCGTGTAGGGTGAAATCATGATGTTTTCCGCTTAAGCTGGGATGCGGTTCGAGGGAGAGGGCGTCCACCAATCGGCTATCCGTATTATCGATGAATGTTTGAGAGCCGAAGGCCGCTCGGCATACTACTCGGTACGTCGCCGAGATTGAAATCGAACCTTCTGCATGTTGTTATCCAACGAATGGATACCAGAAACCTCGATCTCGGCCTGCTCGTCACGCTCGAAGCCCTCTTGGCGGAAGGAAACGTTACGCGTGCCGCCCGGCGCTTGAACCTGAGCCAACCCGCCTTGTCGGCACGGCTGGCGCGGCTTCGCGATGAACTCGGCGATCCCCTCCTCATTCCGGCACAGCGTGGGATGGTCCTGACCCAACGCGCTGTCGGGCTTCGGCAACTGTTGCATGACGCGCTGGAGGGTGTCCGCAGGGTTGTGGCAGATGTAATGCCGTCCGACCCGGCAACCATGGAGGCCACCCTGGTGATCGCCGCGAGCGACTATATGCAGTATGCGCTGCTCACCCGCTTCTCGGTCGCGCTCAGGACAGAGGCACCCAAGGTCCGCATCGCCTGGCGTGCCCTGGACGTGCTGGCGCTCGCCACGCAGTTGGAGCGCGGCGAAATCGACCTGGCCTTGGCATCTCCAGACCATGCACCTGCGGCCATGCGCGCCAGCGCCAGCTCTTTCGTGAGGATTACGCGGTGATCGCTCGGCAGGGACACCCGGCCGTGCAAGGCCGTCTCAGCCTAGATGTGTTCTGCGCTTTGGAGCACGTTGTCGTGTCTCCCAAGAGCGGCGGGTTCTCAGGGCCTGCCGATGCAGCACTTGAGGCCGTCGGCCGCCGCCGCACAGTAGCCCTGTCCACGTCGGGCTTTCTGATCGTGCCAGAGGTCGTGTCACAGTCCGACATGATCGCTTTGATCCCACGGCGGATCGCCGATGGCTGGTCGGATCAGGTGCAGGTGGTGGAACCACCACTCACCATTCCTGGCTTTACTATCGCGAGTGTCTGGCACGACCGGACCACCAACCATCCGGCAAAACGCTGGCTGCGTGAACGGCTGACGATGTTGGCCGCCGAAGGGTAATACCGACTGAACTGAAGGGCTGTGCACGACGTTTCCCGAAACGCCATCGTTTTCGAGATAACTGCCGGGGTAGCGAGCGGCAGCTATTCGCTGCGAGGCTCCTGATAGCCGCCTGGCAGAAAAGTCCCCAATATGAGCCGTTATATGCGAGCGGCGAGCAAGGTGAACGAACGACCGGTTTCGGAATGACTGGCCGGCAGGCGCGACGGCAGCAATTGGGCGCAAAGCTGACCCGCCTTTGTGCACGCTATTCTACGCCAGAGCACTTCCACCCATCGAAGCGGATTTGCATCATCCTGATAGTGCGCACAGATCGGTGCCGTGAGACAGAAATGGAGTAGGCCAGCTCGATGCGAGTGAAAGACGGACGCGAACGGCAGTCAAGCGAAGGCGAAAACCACCGCCGAAACTACGCTATTGCCGCCGTTTGTATCCGTCACTCCCACTCGATCGTGCCGGGCGGCTTGCTGGTCACGTCGTAGACGACGCGGTTGATGCCGCGGACTTCGTTGATGATGCGGGTGGCGGTGCGGCCGAGGAAGTTCATGTCGTAGGGATAGAAATCCGCGGTCATGCCGTCGACCGAGGTGACGGCGCGCAATGCGCAGACGAAGTCGTAGGTGCGGTAGTCGCCCATGACGCCGACGGTCTGCACTGGTAGCAGCACGGCAAATGCCTGCCAGATCGTGTCGTAAAGGCCGGCCTTGCGGATTTCGTCGAGATAGATCGCGTCCGCCTTGCGCAGGATGTCGAGCTTTTCGCGGGTGACACCACCCGGGCAGCGGATCGCAAGGCCCGGACCCGGGAAGGGATGGCGGCCGATGAAGCTCTCCGGCAGGCCGAGCTCGCGGCCGAGCGCGCGCACTTCGTCCTTGAACAGTTCGCGCAGCGGCTCGACCAGCTTCATGTTCATGCGTTCGGGAAGGCCGCCGACATTGTGGTGGCTCTTGATGGTCACCGAAGGCCCGCCCGAGAAGGAAACGCTTTCGATCACGTCCGGATAAAGCGTGCCCTGGGCCAGAAATGCCGGAGAGCCCTTGCCGTCGGCGGCGATCTTTGCGGCTTCCGCCTCGAACACCTCGATGAACAGCCGGCCGATCGTCTTGCGCTTCACTTCCGGATCGGAAACGCCGGCAAGCTGGGTCAGGAACAGGTCGGACGCATCCACATGGACGAGCGGGATATTATAGTTGTCGCGGAACATGCCGACGACCTGCTCGGTCTCACCCTGGCGCATCAGGCCGTGGTCGACATAGATGCAGGTCAGTTGGTCGCCGACCGCCTCGTGGATCAGGACCGCCGCAACCGAGGAATCGACGCCGCCGGAGAGGCCGCAGATCACCCGTTCCTTGCCAACCTGTTCACGGATCTTGCGGATCATTTCGGCGCGATAGGCGGCCATGGTCCAATCGGACTTCAGCCCGACGATCTTGTGCACGAAGTTGGAGAGCAGCTTGGCGCCGTCGGGCGTATGCACCACTTCCGGGTGGAACATGGTGGTGTAATAGTGCCGGCTTTCGTCGGCCGCGATCGCAAAAGGCGCATTTTCCGACGTCGCGATCACTTCGAAACCGTGCGGCAGCTGGGTGACGCGATCGCCGTGGCTCATCCAGACCGGATAATGCCCGCCCATTTCCCAGAAACCGTCAAACAGCGGGCTCGCCTTTTTGATCTCGACGTCGGCGCGGCCGAATTCCGCCGCATGCCCGCCTTCGACGACGCCGCCGAGCTGGGTGCAGAGCGTCTGCTGGCCGTAACAGATGCCGAGGATCGGAACCCCGCTGTCGAACACCGCCTGCGGAGCGCGCGGGCTGCCTTCGGTGGTCACCGATGCCGGGCCGCCGGAGAAGATCACGCCCTTGGGCTGGAGTTTCTCGAATGCTGCGCCCGCGTGCTGGAAGGGGTGGATTTCGCAGTAGACGCCGGCCTCACGGATGCGACGCGCGATGAGCTGCGTCACCTGGCTGCCGAAATCGATGATAAGAATGCTGTCGGGATGAGCTATCTGGGTCATGCCGAGCCTTTAAAGAAACTTCCCCTTTCTGGCAACGGGGAATGAGGCGAAAATCGCGCCTTCAGAGGACGATGGCGCCATCCTTCAGCCCTTCGAACAGGCTGTCGACCGCATCTGCCAGCTTTTTGTCGATCACATGCAGGTATTCGGTCCAGTCGCCGACATGCTTCAGCTCTTCCTTGCCGTCGGAAATGCCGCGCAGGCCGATCAGCGGAATCTCGAAAAGCTGGCAGCAGCGCAGCACCGCGAATGTCTCCATGTCGACCATGTCGGCACCGACGAGATCGTAGGCGGCACCGGAGACGATGTTGCCGCCGGTCGACAGCGAGGCTTGTCTGACACCCGGGATGAGCAAGGGGAGCGGGATGATCGCCGGATGGTCGAGGAAGGGCGTGCGGCCTTTCTCGAACCCGAGCGGCGAGGCGTCCATGTCGCGATAGGCGACTGACGAGGCCTGGTAGATTTCTGTCTGCTCGAGGTTGCGGGAACCGGCCGAGCCGAGCGAGACGACGAGATCGGGCAGGTCGTCTTTCGCTTCCAGCCTCGTCAGCGCATGGGAAAGCACCACGGCTGCCTCGACCGGGCCGACCCCTGTCATCAATGGCTTGATGCGGGACTGGAGCGCCGGGCCGTATTCAGCGTCGACCGCCATCACGAAGAGAATGGACTTGCCGCCGGCAAGGCTCGGCTCGCCGAGGGGAAGAGAAGAAGTCATCCGGTTACGTCCTCTCGGCCGCGGATCACCATCATGGTGCCGGTCATGGAAGCGATGAGTTTGGCGGGGCCGTCGCCGATCGCATAGGCGCGGCCGTCGGCGACTATGATCGTCGAGCCCGGCTTGGTGATTTCGCCACGGAACAGAAAGCGTTCGCCGCGGCCGGGCGACATCAGGTTTACCTTGAATTCGATGGTGAGGATCGAGGCATCCGGTTCGATGACGGTATAGGCGGCATAACCGCAGGCGGCGTCCAGCGCTGCAGAAATCACGCCGGCATGCAGGAAACCGTGCTGCTGGGTAAGCTTGATGTCGAAAGGGAGCTCGATCTCGACTATCGCCTGTTCGACACGTGTCAGCTCTGCGCCGAGCATCCCCATCGCGCCCTGCCGGGCGAAGCTCTGGCGCACCCGCTCGCGGAAGTCGCCCGTATCTTTCCCGTTCATGTTCCCGCCCCTTTCGCAGTTGCGAAATTGGCATGGCCGGCGATGTTCGGCAAGCCGTACGATGGAGCGTACTTAATTCATCAGAACGATCGACAGGTTGAGGAGCGTCGCGAAGGCGACCCAGAGTGCATAGGGCACGAAAAGCCACGCAGATTTGCGGTTTTCCCGCCAGCTTGCGCCGATGAAAAGCAGGATGGAGATCAGCAGCGGCACGATGACGACGAGGCCGAGAACGGGGCTTTGCAGGCCGAAGAAAGCCGGCGACCACAGGAGGTTGAGCGCGGCTTGTATGGCAAAGAGAACGAGCCGGCGGCCGTTGTTCTCGTCATACCAGGTTTCGGAAAGCACGACCCCGATCAGGACGTACAAAACCGTCCAGACGGGAGCGAAAATCCAGCTCGGAGGATTGAAGAATGGTTTGTCGAGCGATTGATACCACTCGCCAGGCTGGTTGCTTGCGCCGCTCAAGGCGCCGAGTGCGACGCAGGCGACGATGAAGGCGATCATAACGACGTTCTTGCTCATCCCGCCGCAATTAGGGCGCTCCGGCAGCCAGGAAAGGTCAGCCCAGCCGGACGATGTGCTGGTCCCAGGCAACTTGGCTGCGTGTCTGGTTGAACCGCCCGTCATAGGAGGAAACGGCAACGCCATGCGCGGCGGGCGCGACGCCGGCGGCCTCGCGGACGGTTTCTTCCTTCAGCACGGCCCCGGTTTTCGCGTCGAGGGTGACTGCGGCCCCGCCGATCGGCGAGGTGAGGCCGACGACGCCGTCACGGCGGTTGACGGCGATAGCGCCGACATAATTGCCAAGCCGGACGGTCGTTTTCTCCGGCAGCGAGACGAACGAAAGGTCCTCGCCCTTGGAGAACCAGCCGGCAAGCGGCGGCAGCGCGTTACGCGCACCTTCCCACTGACAGGCGAACCAGATGCGGCCGTTGTCAGTGATGTCGAGATGGCGGGTGGAGAGCTGTTTCAGCGAAGCGGGCAGGCGGTGCCGCTGGATAAGGGCGCCGGTCTTCGCATCGAGCAGAACCAGCGACGGTTCCATGCGGTCGACATTGAGCTTGGTGCGCCCGAAATCCGGATGGGTTTCGATGCCGCCATTGGCGATGACCAGCAGCTTTCCGTCGTCGGAGACGGTCATGTCATGGGTGCCGATGCCGTGCGCGTCGAACTCGGCGATGCGGCGAAATTTGTCCCGGGCGTCGTAGACGCCGATCATGCCGCGATTGCCATCGAAATCGTTCTCGCTGGCATAGAGGAAGCGGCCGTCCGGTGAAAAATGGCCGTGACCGTAAAAATGCCGGCCTTCCGGCGAGGTGATCATGATCGGCTCGGCCTGTCGTGATGGATCGAAGACCATGGCAAACGTGCCGGGACGGCGGGCAAAAGCCACAGCGCGGACGGTAGCGGTGCTATAGGCCATGCCGTGGGCGCGGGCGGGAAGGGCGACGCGGTCGATGATCTCGCCGCGTTCGGAAACGGTGGCGACGCCGAACGAGCCATCCGGCGCCTTGAAGCCGGAGGCATAGACCGCATCTGTGCGTTCGAGCGCCATCAGCGAGCGCGGCGCAAGGGCGGTGGTGAAAATGACACCCGCCGCTTTCAGAAAGCTGCGCCGGTCGATGGCCTCGCCGCGCCACATGGCCTTAGTCGCCATCCGCAAACGAGAAGCCGGAGCTGAGGCCGATCGCGCCGCCGTACCCGTCGTTCAGCTTGGAAATGACATCCTTTCCGTCCGCCAGCAACGTATCGAGCTTCTTGCGCTCAGTGGCATTTTCGACCGCCTTTTCGAGGTCCGGCGTGATCTTCGTCGAAAGTTCGATCATCGACGTCAGCTTCGCCTGGGTGGCGGTGACGATCGGCCGGTCCTTTTCCTTGAGAAGCGCGGCCATCCCGGATTTTTCGAGCAGGGTCGAAAGACCTTCCAGATTGCCCTTGACGGTCGCCCAGGTGTTTTCCGAGCGCCAGAACAGCGCCTGCTTGGGGAATTTCGCCTTTTCGGCGCCCTTGTAGAAGGTCTCGATCCGCTGGTCGCGCACGGCTTCGGCACCATGCACGAGAATGCCGAGCAGCGCCGTAATCGCCTCGCCGCCGGTGCGGAAATTGAGATTGTCAGGCCCCGGCTGTTCCCACGTCTTCTGGATGCCATCGGGTGCGTCCCAGATATCGGAAAGTTCCTTGGCGACATTGGTGATATTGCCGGCGATGGCCGCGCCATAGCGGCAGCGATAACTGTTCTTCGCTTTGAGTAGTTCGTCGGAACCGGTGCCGGCAAGCACATATTCGAGCGCCCCAAAACCCTGCATCGCAACGCTTTTTGTTCCGAGTGTGGCGGGGTCGGTGGCGGTCTCATCCGCCTTGGAGAGGACGGACTGGACCTGCTTCAACCCCGTGCTCTTGCGGTCGGGATAAAAAAGGATGCGCTCGAAGCGGTTCTGCTCAATGACGGGACCGACACGCACTACCTCGATATGTGCCCAGCTGACCGCCGCGTCGCGGAAGGCGCCTTTCGCGGCATCGTAGTTCGTCTTGGAGGGTGCCTCGCAGAGCGCCTTCATCGCCGTCGTCATCTTGCCCGCGGACTCGTGGAACGAGTCGTATCCGGGTCGGATAAACCCGTCCACCGCCGCCGTCATCACTTTGGTGACGTCAGCCATCGGCAGATCCACCGAAGGAGCGGGTTCACCTTCCTGCGCAAAGGCGGTGGCGGGAAGCAGCGAGACGAGTCCGGCAAAGAATATCTTGCGCATCAGAGAGACTCCAGGAATTTGAGAAGGGCGGCACGGTCTTGTCTTCCGAGCGCGGCGAAGGCATCGCGGGCCTTCTGCGCCTCGCCGCCGTGCCAGAGAACGGCTTCGGTGAGGTTTCTCGCCCGCCCGTCATGCAGGAAGAAGGTGTGGGCATTGACGGTTTGGGTCAGCCCTATGCCCCAGAGCGGCTGAGTGCGCCATTCGCTGCCGGTAGCAACGCCAACCGGCTGGCCGTCGGCAAGGTCTTGGCCCATGTCGTGCAGCAGGAAATCGGAATAGGGCCAGATCAGCTGGAAAGCCTGCGCCTTGTTGCCGGCATCGCGGCTGGTCACGAACTTCGGCGTATGGCAGGCGGTGCAGCCGGCCTGGTAGAACAGTTCCTTGCCCTTCAGAACTGTCTTGTCGCCGATATCGCGGCGGGCCGGCACCGCTAGGTTTTCGGAATAGAAGGTAACCAGCGGCAGGACCGGATCAGGTGCTTCGACCGGCCCGAGTCGCTGCTGCACGCCGGTCGGCATGGCGAGGCACGCAGCCTCGGCCTTGGTGCAGTCGCCGTGGTCGAACGGATTGTCGGGAGTGGAGATGCCGAGGTCGCCGGCAAAGGCGGACGAGCTCTGGTCACGGACCGAGGCATTCTGCGCCTTGAAGCCGAAGCGGCCGAGCTTCAGCTCGCCGGTCTTGTGGTCGCGCACCATGGCAGGCTTGCCGGAGATCCCGTCGCCGTCCTTGTCGTCGGGGTCGGCGAGGTCGAGAATGTCGGCATCGTGGATAGCTTGGATCAGGCCCATGCCGATCATCGGCGGCGCGATCCGCGGCGACAACGTCACGTCGCCTTCCATAGCACCGTAGCCGAGGTCGGCGACCGAATAGCTCGGCTTACGCAGGTGGACGATCTCGCCGTCGCCGAGCTTGACGGGGATTTCCTCGTAGGAAATCCCCATCCGGCCTTCGGAGGCGAGGCCGGACACGGCGAGGTCCTGCAACTGCTCGCCATAGATCGCGTCGGGGAAATTGAGCTTCCTGTAATCGGCGACCGCCTCGCGCTCATCGTCGGTGCGCGCCGGGCGGGCGAGCCGGAAGAACATCGAGGTCGCGTCGGCACCCCCTTCCGGCGGGTGGCCGCGGCCGTCCTTCAGGTGGCAACTCTGGCAGGCGCGGGCGTTGAACAGCGGCCCCAGCCCGTCGGACGCCTGCGTCGAGGACGGCGCCGAGACCCAGAGTTTTGTAAACAGCGCATTGCCGAGCTTGAACGTCCCTTCTTCCTCGAAGGTGATGTTGGCGGAGAAATGCGAAAAAGCGTCGCCATTGACGTCGGCGCGGCTGGTCGCTGCCCCGCCCGACATGGTCTCGAATGGCTCGGGCTTGGAGAAATCGGTCGTCGGGCGGGTAACGCTCTCGACGCGTTTCTGGTCCTTCGGATTGAGATCCGTGCGGACGGTCGGGAAAAGTGCATCGCCACTGGTCGCGATCAGCGGCGTGAGAAGGAAAGCGCCCGAAAGCAACGGCAACAGGAAGATGAAAGACTTGGGCGTTCTCATGGGAAATCGGGCCGCAGGCTGAAGGTCAGCCGCGGCCCGCCTTTTCATTGCTTATTTGAAGACGGCGTTGGGATTATCGAGGCTGGCGGAACCTTCAAGCTCCACTTTGCCAAGCTTCAGCGACGCAATGACGCGCTCGACGCTCTTGCTCTGGTCGATCAGGCCGTCGATCGCCTTCTGGACGACCGCATTGCCCTCTTTGTTGCCTTCGCCGATCATCTGGTCGTAGGCCTCGACCTTCTTCGCCCGGTCGGCCATGGCGTTCATGGCGGCGAGCGTCGCGTCGAGCTTGCCGAGCATCTCGGTGTCCAACGATTTGTCGGTCGCGGCAACCAGTTCGGAGAGCGAAGGCCCGGTCATTTTGGTACCGTCGACACGAGTATATTCGCCCGTATAGGCCGACTTGATGCCGACCGCGTCGTTGAGATGTGAGTTGTAGGTGTTGTCGGAGAAGCAATCGTGCTCCTCTTCCGGATCGTGCAGCAGCAGGCCGAGCTTCATGCGCTCGCCGGCAAGCTCGCCGTAGGAGAGCGAACCCATACCCGTCAGGATGGCGGTCAGGCCCTTCTTGGAATTGGCCTCGACGTTCTTGGTCGCCTTGCCCTTCGGGCCCCAGGCGGTGACCATGTCCTTGAGGTCGGAGACCAGCAGGGCGGACGCGGCCTTCAGGTATTCGGCGCGGCGATCGCAATGGCCGTTGGTGCAATTGGCCTTGTCGTAGTCCGTATAGGGACGCTTGCCGGCGCCCGGTCCGGTGCCGTTCAGATCCTGGCCCCAGAGCAGGAATTCGATGACGTGGTAGCCGGTCGCGACGTTGGCCTCGATCTCGCCGGCCTCGTTCAGGCTGCGCAGCGTCTTGGCGTTGAACTTCGAAAGGTTGAGCGTCTTGCCGTTGACCTTGATCTTCGGGTTGGCAATGACATTGGCGGTGTAGAGCGCATTCTCGTCGCTCTCCGTGCCGTAGGAGGCATCGACATAGTCGATCAGGCCTTCATCGAGCGGCCAGGCATTCACCTTGCCTTCCCAATTGTCGACGATCGGGTTGCCGAAACGGTAGACTTCCGTCTGCTGGTAGGGAGCGCGGGCGGCGATCCAGGCGTCCTTGGCAGCCTTCAGCGTTTCGTCGCTCGGCTTGGCGATCAGCGCATTGACGGCCTTGTCGAGCGCTTGCGCTGTCGTCAGCGAATCTTCGTATTTCGCATGCGCCAGTTCGGCATAATGCTTGAGAACGGCTGCGGATGTGGTGGCGGCCTGCGCCTCTGTCACGACGAACGCCGCGGAGGCGGCGAAAAGCGCCAGGGCGGCGCCAAGAACGGTCTTGCGGATCATGTCCCTCTCCTTCACGGCCCGGATCTCTCCCCGGCCGTTAGAGGGTTCATCGCGCAATTGGAAACTGGTGTCAAACAATCTAGTTTAGAATAATTTGAAAGTAGAACTCGACTTTGTCTTCGCTTCCGCTGCATTCAAGCTCTGCGTTGCATGCGGCAGAAAAAGAATCCGTCGGTATCGGTACTTGCGGGCGTCAGCGTCACTGTCAGGGCATCTTTCGAGCGAGGCTGCGGGCCATCTTTTTCGAAGATGCTGTCCCAGTGCTCTGCCGCGGGGACGATCGAAAATTCCGGGTTTTCGACACAGAAGCGGGAAACCTGGGCGTCGTTCTCCTCCGGCAGGATCGAACAGGTGACATAGACGAGTGCACCACCCGGCTTCACGAAGACGGCAGCCTCGGAAAGCGCTTCCTGCTGCTGGGCGATGCGCTCGTCGAGGTTCTTCGGGGTCAGTCGCCATTTGGTGTCCGGACGGCGGCGCCATGTGCCGGTGCCGGTGCAGGGGGCATCGACCAGGACCGCATCGAGCTTGCCCTTCAGGCCGTTGAGTTGGCGCGCGTCGTCGTGCACCTGAACGTTGCGGGTGCCTGCGCGCCGCAGCCGCTCGATGATCGGCGCCAGCCGTTTGCGGTCGGCGTCATAGGCGTGGATCTGGCCCTTGTTGTGCATCGCGGCCGCCATGGCGAGCGTCTTGCCACCGCCGCCGGCGCAATAATCGAGGACCTGATGATGTTCGCCGGGCTGCACGAGCTCGGCAACGATCTGCGAGCCTTCATCCTGAACTTCGAACCAGCCTTTCTGGAACGAAAGCTCGGCGGTGACGTTGGGCAGGCGGGACGCTCCCTCGCCAGCGGCAATCCGGATGCCGTTGCGGGCGATGCGCGAAGCCTTTGCGTTCGAGCGTTCAAGCGCCTTGACGACCTTTTCGCGGGATGCCTTCAGCGTGTTGGCACGCAGATCGAGGGTGGGACGGCCGGCCAACGCTTTGGCCTCAATCAGCCAGTTCTCGCCGAAATTGGCTTCGAAGGACGGCTGGATCCAGTCCGGAATGTCGCCCTGAACGTGCAGGGGCGCATCGTCGAGATTGCGGGAGGCAAGCGACGAAAGGTTCGCCTCGGTTAGAGCCGGCGGTGCAAAGCGGTCGTCCGTGAACTCGGCCTGGAGAGCGTCGGGCGTCAGGCCCCATTGCCGGATGAGAACCGCGTAGGCGAGGGCCGCCGGGCTTTCGTCGTCCATCAGCCAGGCATGCGAGAGCCGCATGCGCAGTGCGTCGTAGACGATATTTCCGATCGCCGCCCGATCGCCGGAACCAGCGAAACGATGGGCGAGGCCCCAGTCCTTGAGCGCGTCGGCGACAGGGCGTTTGCGCGTCTCGATGTCGGCCAGCACCTCTATGGCCCCGGCAATTCGTCCGCCCAATCGCATGTCAGTCTCCGTCTCGGTTGCACCCGTATGGCACGGGTCGTAACCGCGATTGCGCGATAGGGCAAGAGGCCGGCCTAAACGGTCTCTCTGAACAGCTTCAGCCGTCGATCGCTTTCAGGCCCTTGCCTGCGACCTTCTGATCGCCGGCATCGACGATCTGGTAACAGACCTGGGCGGTACCGGAACTGATCATGCCGATGTCCTTGGCCGCGGCCTTGGAAACATCGAGCACCCGGCCGCGGATGAATGGACCGCGGTCGTTGATGCGCACAACGACGCTTTTGCCGTTGCGCTTGTTCGTCACCATCACCTTGGTGCCAAAGGGCAGCGTCCGGTGGGCCGCTGTCATGAGAGAAGGGTTCATTCGTTCCCCGGATGCCGTCTTGGATCCGAGGGCATACCAGGATGCGTGACCGCACCCGGGCGCAGCATTGGCCTGCGCGGAGCCGAGAGTTGCAAAAGCAGCAATGGAGGCCGCGGCGAAAGTCGAGCGTCGAATTGTTGTCAAGTCGGTCGTCCCCGTTCGTTTTGTCCCTGCACGTTGCGTGCAAAACGGCTAAGCGGGGCGAAAAGTGGCGAAAAAGTGAGGCTTTTGATCACGGAACATTACAGTCTGTAACATTTGTGATTAGATTGCCGCTGATCTTTTTAGAAGCCAGCTAAGCTTCTACGGAAGAAAACCTTTAAAAACAGTCAGAAAGCGGAATGTAGTTTCAGTGAGACTCGCAGGGAGTCCGTGATCACGAAAACCGCAGAAAAAAATTTGTCGCGATGCGTGATTTATTGCCTCATTTGGGCAAATTTTGTGACGCTCAGCCGTAAGTATTAAGAAATAATAACTAGATCAACCGATCAGGATGGAAATTTCAACCGTTTCATAATGGGAATTTTATCCTCGCCAGCGGCCCGAAGTCCACATTTCGGCGAGCGACATACGGTAATTGGGGAAGAGGAACTCGAACCCCGCGGCGCGGATTTTGGCATTGGAAACGCGCTTGTTGGCGCCATAGAAGGAACGCGCCATCGGCGTCATGTCAGCGGTCTCGAAATCCAGTTCCGGCGGCGGCTCGACACCCATCAGGCGCGCGGCTTCGACGATGACATCCTGCGGCGGACCGGGCTCGTCGTCGGTGACATTATATATGCCGCCCATATTGCCTCCGGCGAGAAAGAGCGCCGCGCCGCCGATGTCTTCGACGCGGATGCGGTTGAAGACCTGGTCTCTCTTTATAATGCGCCGCGCCGTGCTGCGCGCCAAGTTGACGAGAGCGTTGCGGCCGGGGCCGTAGATACCGGAGAGGCGCAGGCTGGCCACAGGTAGACCGGCGGCCCGCCCTTCGGTAGCCCAGGCATCTTCCGTATCGACCCGTTCGATCGACCGGCCCTGGATCGGGCTGCCCGGCGTCTCCTCGGTGACCCAGCCGCCACCGTGATCGCCGTAGACGCCGACCGTCGAGAGATAGCCGATCCATTCGAGCTTCGGGCAAAGCGCACGCAGCCGTCCGGAGACGAGCTTCAGCAGTGGATCGCCCTCGGTGCCGGGCGGGATCGACTGCACCAGATGCGTCACCTCTTGAAGCTCCGCCAGCAGTTCGCCGCTGAACGGGCTGCCGTCGAACACGAAGGCCTTGATGTCACGGGCAGCGAGTTCCAGTGCCTTGTGGGCCGTCCTGACCGTGCCGGAGACCCGATGGCCTTCGGATTTGAAGGCCTCGGCGATTGCCTGGCCCGAATAGCCGCATCCGAAGATCATCACATTCATCAGGCCGCTCCCGCCAATCGCCATTCTTGCTGCACTTCCGGATCCTCTTCGGCGCTGCGCGCCTCGGCAAACCGCGCGAAGTCCACATCCGTCATCAAGCGCTTCAGGGCCCATATAGCCATGCCGCGCACCACGGGCGAGGGGTCGCCCGCAAGTTCGAGACATCGTGCGATGAGGTTGGCATCGCCGGAATTGCCCGTAGCGATCAGCACGTTGCGAATGAACCGGTCGCGGCCGATCCGCTTGACAGGCGAGCCGCTGAAAAAGGTCCGGAAGGTCGCATCGTCCAGGGTCAGCAGAAACGCGATCGATGGTTCCTTCAAGTCGTCGCGCGCCTGCAGTTTCATCTCCGAGGCGCTCGCCGCAAACTTGTTCCAGGGACAGGCGGCAAGACAGTCGTCGCAGCCATAGATGCGGTTGCCGATCAACGGCCGGAATTCCGGATCGATCGGACCTTTGTGTTCGATCGTCAGATAAGAGATGCAGCGGCGGGCGTCGAGCCGATAGGGAGCCGGAAACGCCGCCGTCGGGCAGGCGTCGAGGCATGCCCGGCAGGAACCGCAATGGTCGGCCTCGGGCGCGTCTATAATAAGGTCTGCCGTGGTGAACAGGCTGCCGAGGAAAAGCCAGGAACCATGGGTGCGGCTGACGAGATTGGTATGTTTGCCCTGCCAGCCGAGCCCGGCCGCCTCCGCCAGCGGTTTTTCCATCACCGGCGCCGTATCGACAAAGACTTTGACGTCCTCGCCGGCGCGCGCCGCAAAGCGCGTCGCTATCTCTTTCAGCCGGCCCTTGATGACGTCGTGATAATCGCGGTTGCGCGCATAGACGGAGATCGCGGCCTTGTCGGGCTTGTCGAGAATGCCGCGCGGGTCTTCGTCCGGCCCGTAATTCAGCCCGAACATCACGATCGAACGCACCTGATCCCATAGCACCCTCGGATCGGCGCGGCGCAGCCTAGTCTCTGCCATCCAGTCCATGCTGCCGTGGTGGCCGTCGGCGAGGAAAATCTCCAACCGCTCCGGCGCCCGCGGAATGCTGTCCGGGCCTGTAATCCGGCAAAGATCGAAGCCCTGAGCCGCCGCTTCCTCGCGAATGAAGGCAGTCAGCTTCTCCCGCCGCCGGAGCGCCTTTTCTTCCTCGCGCGCGGGCGCGTCAGAAATCAAGGTCCGCATAATGGGATACCGGGGTGAGGCCGCGGATGCGTTCGGAAAGCATAGGCCGGAAGGAGGGTCGGGATTTCAGCCGCTGATACCAGTCTTTGGCGACCGGCGTCTCCGACCAGTCGATCTCGCCCAGATAGTCGAGGATTGAAATCGAGGCGGCGGCGGCGAGATCGGCATAACTCAGGCGGTCACCCGCAAGCCAGGGCCGTGAGCCGGCAAGCCAGGAGAGATATTTCATATGCTGGCGGATATTGGCGCGGGACGTGCGCAGCACCTTCGAATCCGGCGCGCCGCCGCCTTGAGCCGTCGTCATCTGCAGCTTGAAGACCCGCTCCCGGGTCAGCGGCCGGGTGACATCCTGCTCCATCTTCTGCAGGAACCATTCTGTCAGACGCCGGATTTCGGCGCGCTGCCACGGGTCTTCGGCCAACAGCCGGCGGTCACGCTTCAGCACGCCATGGGTTTCGTCGAGGAATTCCAGGAGCACGGAAGGGCCACAAAGCACTCTCATGCTGTCGTCGACATAAACCGGGAGCGTGCCCGCAGGATTGAGCGTCAGGAATTCCCGGCGCTTTTCCCACGGTTGCTCCTCGACCAGGTCCGCCTGGAAGCCATATTCGGCGAGAATCAGCCGGACGAACCGCGAGGCCGAAGACATGGAATGATGATAGAGCGTGGGCATGGATACTTGAACTTCACGAATATCGTATACGAAGGATGGGGCACGTAGCGCGCCCGCGTGACATATGGCAGCTATATGGATTTGGTAGGTCCAACACAAGCAACGGCTCATAAACTGCTTAAAACTGTCCTTATCTGCTCAACAAAGGATTAAGAATGGCTGATCAGTCGATTATCAGCGCCCTCGTGCTCGGTGTGATCGAGGGTATTACCGAGTTTTTGCCGATCTCCAGCACCGGCCATCTCATCATCGCGGAACAATGGCTGGGTCACCGGTCTGATACGTTCAATATCGTCATCCAGGCCGGCGCGATCATCGCGGTAACCATCATCTACTGGCGTCGCCTGCTTAACCTGTTCCTCGGTTGGCGGGAGCCGGCAAATCGCGACTATGCCGCCAAGCTGATCGTTGCCTTCCTGATCACGGCGGCTCTCGGGCTGATCGTCAAGAAGCTCGGTTTCGCGCTTCCCGAGGACGCGGCACCGATTGCCTGGGCACTCATCATCGGCGGCATCTGGATGATCTTTGCAGAATGGGCCGCCGCACGCAGGCCGGCTTCCACCCAGATAACCTGGCTCGTCGCGATCCTGGTCGGCATTGCGCAGGTGGTTGCGGGGGTCTTCCCCGGCACGTCGCGTTCGGGTGCCACTATCTTCATCGCCATGCTGGCCGGTACCGGAAGCCGGGCTGCGGCCACCGAGTTTGCCTTTCTCGTCGGCATTCCGACCATGTATGCGGCCAGTGGCTACGAGCTACTGAAGACGCTCAAGGACGGCAGCGCCGCGCACGAGGATTGGACCTCACTCGGCGTGGCTTTCGTCGTGTCGACGATCGTCGCCTTCATCGCCGTGAAATGGCTGCTGACCTATATCCGCAGCAACCGCTTCACCGTCTTCGCGATCTATAGAATCGTTCTCGGATTTTTGTTGCTCGGCCTGATCGCCCTGGGATCTGTCCCGCAACGCGGTGAACAGAGTGCCGCGGCCTCAAGCGCCGTCGCGCCGGCCGAGACTGCCCTGCGTCCTGCACTGCTAAAGTGAAGGGCGCTCAATTCTTCATGAAACAAAAAGGCTGCTAAGGAGCGGCCTTTTTGTTTTGTCGATGCTTAGTGATGAATGGATGCCGTGCTGCACGGATCAACACCGTATGCGGGCGTGCATTCGCTCTTGCCGGCTGCGCCCGTCGTCGGAGCCATGAACGAGCCCGCGAGGATGATCAGCGCTGCGCATGCAAAAAAGAGGGCGATGGGCTTGCCCATGGAGGAATGCCTTTCGATGGAAGATTTTATCGTCACGGTTGCGCCGCTTGTTTGGTGAGGGAGGATTTATGGGTTGGATTAGAAGAATTCAATAAAGGATTTTGCTGAACCGGCCGTTAACGCGACTGCTTCGGCCACTGCGACCTTTGTGCCACTATCCTTGCCCGAAACATGAGCGACAACAAAGGGGTGCCCGATTTTTCATCGGGCACGACCGGAATGTCGAAGCGAAACAAATTGCTGGATATGGTTAATGATATCAGGCCGCGCGGCCAGAGCCTGTGTACTGGCCCTGCGGGCGATACTGCACAAGGTAAGATGGCAGAACCGAGGACGCGAGCGTCGGGCGGATGCCTATTCCCTGCAGCGTGCGGCCTTCCGTGGCGGCGGCATCGGAAACGACATTGTCGATTTTCAGCAGCTTCACCTGGTCACTGGTGATCGGCGGCTGGACGAAAGGGATCAACGACGCGATGCTGCCGATCAGCGATGCGATGCCGAACGGCAGCGAGACGAGCGCGTTGCTGCGATTGGTGACGCGCAGCATCGTTTCGAGACACTGACGGAAGGTCATGACCTCGCCGCCGCCGAGCTCATAGATCTTGCCGGAGGCGATCGTGCCGTCGACGGAGCGGGCGACGGTTTCGGCGACGTCTTCCACATAGACCGGCTGGAACTTCGTCTTGCCGCCGCCGATCAGCGGCAGCGCAGGGAAGGTGCGGGCCATGGAGGCGAACTTGTTGAAGAAACTGTCTTCCGGGCCGAACATGATCGACGGCCGCAGGATCACGGCATCCGGCAGCGTTGAGAAGATAGTCGCTTCGGCGCGGCCCTTGCTGCGGGCGTACGACGATTGCGAATTGGCATTGGCGCCGATCGCGGAAATATGGGTAAGTCTGGCGCCGGCAGCACGTGCCGCATCGGCAACCGCGCGAGCGCCGAAATCCTGAACCGCATCGAACGTGTTGCGGCCGCTCTCGAACATGATGCCGACGCAGTTGACCACATGCGAAGCGCCTTCGGCGGCCTTCAGGACCGATTGGCGGTAGCGCAGGTTCGCCTGGACCAGCGAGATCTGCCCGACATAACCGGCGGGCAGCAGGAAACCGGCAAGATCCGGACGGCGAACGGCGACCCGGACGCGATAACCGCGCTTGGCAAGCGTACGCACCACATGCCTGCCGACGAAGCCCGATCCTCCGAAAACGGTGACGAGCGGCGGAAGGTTGTTGATGGTCATGGCGTGCTCCGGGAGCCTGTGGGACGAGATGAGTGCTGTTTAACCGAATCGCGGCACGGGTGGAAGTGTCTCCACTGCCGCACCGCCCGCGATAACCGGTTCTTAAAGGCCGTCGAGGACGACGATTTCGCCATCCGCCACTTCCTGGCGGATCTTGATGGCGATCGCGTATTCGGGCGAATTGTAGCAGTCGACGGCGGCCTGCATCGACGGGAATTCGATGATGACGTTGCGGGCGCGGGATTTGCCTTCCATCGCCGCCATGGCGCCGCCGCGGGCGAGGAAATTGGCGCCGTATTTCTCGAAGGCGGGCGTGGCCGCTGCGATATAATCCTTGTAGCGTTCCGCGTCGCGAACATCGACGCGAGCGACCCAATATCCCTTGGCCATGGTATCTCCTCCAGCGTGTTTTCGGTTAGGACGACTTCCGGCAAATTCCCGGGCGAGTCAATATGGCGGGCGTTGCGTACCTGTCCGACAGCCACCGGGACTCGTCCCGGATCGCGACCGGCAGGATATCTCTCCGGCAACGACGGATTATCAGAGCACGCCCTGCATCTCGGCGAGGATGGCTTGTGCCGCCGCCTTCGGATCCGGCGCCTTGACGATCGGGCGGGCGACGACCAGATGGCTCGATCCGGCGCGCAATGCGTCGGCCGGCGTCATCACCCGCTTCTGATCGCCCGCTTCCGAACCCGCAGGGCGGATGCCGGGCGTGACGATCGCCAGATCAGGGCCGACAATCTTGCGAACCGCAGCTGACTCCTCGGCCGAGCAGACGATACCGCCCATGCCGGCAGCCAGCGCCTGTTCGGAGCGTCGCAGAACCAGGGTATGAGGGTCGTATTCGTAACCGGCATCGACGAGATCCGTTTCGTCCATCGAGGTCAGGACGGTGACCGCAAGCAGGCAGAGGTCGGAACCTTTTGCTGCCTCGACCGCGGCGCGCATCGCCTTCGGATAGGCGTGCAGGGTGAGCATGGTCATGCCCATCTTGACGATATTCTCGACGCCCTTCGCGACCGTGTTGTCGATGTCGAGCAGCTTCATGTCGAGGAAGACTTTTTTGCCATCCTTTGCCAGATCGCGTGCAAGTTCGAGACCGCCGGCGAAAACGAGCTGATAGCCGATCTTGTAGAAGGAAACGGTGTCACCGAGCGTGGAGACCATCTTTTCGGCCTCGCCGATGGTCGGAATGTCGAGGCCTACGATGAGGCGATCACGAGCGTTCATGCCAGGAACCCTTCCCATGTTTCGATGGGCGTCCAGTCGCATGAGAGCGTCCGATCCGCAAGGGTGAAGCAGAAGAGATTTCCCCCGCCGCCCGGCTGGTCCCGGTCGCGAGCGATCGGCGAGCCGGTGAGGTGGCATTTCAACAGCGTACCAACGCCGCCATGGCCGACGAAGGCGATCGGCGTGCTCGGGTCGTGAGCGGCAAGAGTTCTGGTGACCGCCGAGACGATGCGGCTCTGCGCATCCACGGCGCGTTCCCAGCCTTTGAAGCTCTCTTCCGGGTGGGCGAAAAACCAGTTTGCCGCATCCTCGAACTGTGGCGGCGGCAGAAAGCCTGTCGCCGAGCGATCGTTCTCATGGGTGTCCTCGGCGATCTCGATCGAAATGCCCGAGGCGAGGCTGAGGATTTCGGCAGTCTCGATCGCCTTCACCTCGTCGCTGGAGATGATCCGGCCGAGTTTCCTTGCCCATTCGGATTGGGCGGCCGCGCGAGCGCGGGCGGCGCCAACGTCGGAGAGCCCCCACCGAGGCACCGGCACGTTCGCATCGATGCGGACCTGCGGATGGGTGATGTAGAGGCCGAATGCCATGGTCAGCCGCGGCTATAGGTCCAGAGCTGCGCTGGCGGAATGTTGCGGACGACGAAATCGTAATGCTTGATCCGGTAGCGGTCGGGCTGAGCAATGATCGGCGAGACGGGGCCATAGGTGATCTGCATTACCGGCCGGCCGGCCGGGATGCGGTCGAGCAGGTCTTCGAGCAGCCCGATGCGGCGCTCCATCGGGAAGCTCAAAAGCGGGATTGCCGAAATAACGCTGTCGAATGTCGTGTCCTTCAAGGCGCCGAGCGTGCGCTTGAGATCGAAGGCATCGCCATTGATGAAGTTCACGCCTTCATAGGTGCGGACTAGGTGCTGGAAGAAATCGGTCGAATATTCGATGGAGACCAGGTTTTCCGGCGAGATACCGTGCTTCAGGATCGCCTTGGTGATGATGCCGGTGCCGGGCCCGAGTTCGAGGACAGGCAGGCCGGAGGCCGTGTCGATGACGCTTGCCATGCGTTTGGCGGTAACGGAGGAGGTGGGGCAGATCGCGCCGACCCGTTTCGGGCCATCGATCCAGCCTTTGAAGAACCGGATCTCATCATCGAACTTGCGGCCAAGCCGCTCCTTCAAGCGCAGTTCCATTTTTTTATCCTCTCCCTTTTGCCCCATGTGGAACCCCGATGCCGCAAAAGCAAGGAAAAATGTCGCACCTGGGAAAACCGCATGAAAAAGGCGGCCGGAGCTTCCGGCCGCCTTGATGATGTTAAACGCGCATCGGCATCAAGACATAGAGCGCGTCGTCGCCCGCAGTATCTCGCACCAATGTCGGAGAACCGGCATCCGCCAGCATGAAGATCGCGTCGTCGCCCGAAAGCTGGGCGGTAATGTCGAGCAGGTATTTGGCGTTGAAGCCGATTTCCATCGGATCGTTGTCGTAACCGACTGCAACCTCTTCCGTGGCGCTGCCCGAATCCGGATTGTTGACGGTCAGCATCAGCTGGCCGTCTGTCAGCGACAGCTTTACGGCACGGCCGCGCTCGGAGGAAATGGTCGAGACGCGGTCGACAGCCCTGGTAAAGCTCTGGCAATCGACGCGCATTTCCTTGTCATTGCCTGTCGGGATGACGCGCTGGTAATCCGGGAAGGTGCCGTCGATCAGCTTCGAGGTCATGACGATCGAGCCAATCGTGACCCGGATCTTGGCGTCCGAAACCTCGACCGTGACCACCGATTCCGGATCATCGACCAGTTTCTGGAGTTCGCCGACCGTCTTGCGGGGAATGATGATGCCCGGCATGCCTTCGGAACCCGATGGCGCCTTCACATCGGCGCGGGCCAGGCGGTGACCATCGGTCGCGACTGCGCGAAGCTTCAGGTCCCCATCGGCTTCGATCGTGTGGAAGAATATGCCGTTCAGGTAATAGCGGGTCTCCTCGGTGGAGATCGCGAACTGGGTGCGGTCGATCAGCATTTTCAGATCGGTCGCCTTCAGCTTGAACGTATGCGTGAAGCTGCCGGCGGTGAGGTCGGGGAAGTCGGATTCCGGCAGGCACTGCAGCGAGAACTTCGAGCGCCCGGATTGCACCGTCATCGAGCTGCCGTCAGGATTGGTGGCGAGCAGCACTTCCGAACCATCCGGCAGCTTCCGGACGATTTCGTAAAGCAGGTGCGCCGGAACCGTCGTGGCGCCGGCAGTCTCGACCATGGCCGGAAGGGCTTCGGTGATTTCGAGGTCGAGGTCGGTCGCTTTCAGGTCGAGACCGGCGCCGGACGCGCGCATCAGCACGTTGGAGAGGATCGGGATGGTGTTCCGTCGCTCCACCACGCGATGCACGTGGTTCAGCGACTTCAGAAGGTTTGACCGCTCAAGAGTAATACGCATGGACGCAATCGCTTTCGACCGTGGCGATCCGGCAGGGCCGGACCCTGATATTCTGCCGGCTTTGGGCCAGCCGGATGATGTGGACCGGCAAAATGGCAGACAACCCGTTCGAAAAGCAAGAGGTGAACAAGGCGTTAGCAAGTCATTTCGCATCTGTCTCACGCGCTGCACACAGAAAATATGCGTTCTCAACAGCTTGGGCTTTACTTGCCGAAGCCCGTCGGCTTGCCCATAAAGGCACATGACCATCCTTTTGTGCGTGACGCCCCTTGACCGATGACCTGAAGAGCAGCCAGCGCGGCTATCGCGTCGCCAATACTTTCGTGGCCGCGCGGCCATTGGAGCCGGCGCTTTATCTGGTCGCGACCCCGATCGGCAATCTCGGCGACATCACGTTGAGGGCGCTGGAGACACTCTCCGGCGCCGATGTGCTCGCCTGCGAGGATACCCGGGTGACCCGCGTCCTGCTCGACCGCTACGGCATCGTCAACCGGCCCTATTCCTACCATGAGCACAATTCCGACGAGGTCGGACCGAAGCTGATCGCGGCGCTGGAAGAAGGAAAATCGGTGGCGCTGGTCTCCGATGCGGGCACGCCCTTGGTCTCCGATCCCGGTTATCGGCTCGGTCAGATGGCGATCCAGGCCGGCCACAAGGTCGTGCCGATCCCCGGCGCCTCTGCGCCGCTCGCAGCGCTCGTCGGTTCCGGCATGCCGTCCGACGCGTTTCTGTTTGCCGGTTTCCTTCCGGTCAAGGACAAGGGCCGCCGCGACCGGCTGGCCGAGCTTTCGAAAGTGCCGGCAACGCTGATCTTCTTCGAATCGCCGCATCGCATCGGCGCAACGCTCGCCGCGGCCGCCGAAGTGCTCGGAACTGGCCGGCGCGCGGCGGTCTGCCGTGAATTGACGAAGACTTTCGAAGAGTTTCGCCGAGGCACGCTGGAGGAACTCGCCGCCTATTACGACGACGACCGCGTGGTGAAGGGCGAGATCGTGCTGCTTCTGGCGCCGCCCGAGGCCGAGGAGCCTCCCGGCGAAGTCGAGGTGGACGTGCTGCTGCGCCGGCTCTCAACCTCTATGCCAGCAGCGAAAGCCGCTGCCGAGGCTGCGCGGCTCACCGGACTTGCCCGCAAGGTTCTTTATCAGCGGCTCCTGGAGTTGAAGGGCGAGGATGGCGGCGGAGCGCAATGACAACAGCCTGAACCGGCGAAAGGCCGAGCGGCAGAAGGCTTATAAAAGAGGCCATCTCTCCGAGTATCTCGCCGCGCTCTATCTGTTTGTGAAGGGCTACCGCATCCTTGCCATTCGCTATCGCACAAAGATCGGCGAGATCGATCTTATAGCCCGCAAGGGGGACCTTGTTATATTCGTCGAGGTCAAGGCGCGCAGAGGCGAAAGCGAAGCCATCGACGCAGTCGGCTACATGACCCAGAACCGTATTCGCGCGGCAAGCGCGCTGTGGCTTTCGAAGCGGAAGCATGTAGCGACGCTTTCACAGCGCTACGACATTATTGCCGTGCTTCCAGGGCGCCTGCCGCGGCATTTTCCCGACGCATTCTAACGAACAAATCAAGTGTCCTTGCTCTGTTAGAAAAATGACATAAAACTGTAACGGTGGTGTCATGGGAGGACCCTATTTGGGGGCCGACACCAATCAAGGTGGAGGAAATAATAATGTTGAGAAAACTCTCAATGGCCGCATTCGCGGTCGCGCTGTCGGCAACGTCGTCGCTTGCCGCGACGGAAGTCACCTGGTGGCATGCCATGGGTGGCGAACTCGGCAAGAAGCTTGAAGAAATCGCTCAGAAATTCAACGAGAGCCAGTCCGACTACAAAGTCGTTCCGGTCTATAAGGGAAGTTATCCGGAAACGTTGACCGCCGCGATCGCCGCGTTCCGCGCTGGCCAGCAACCGGCTATCGTCCAGGTCTTCGAAGTTGGCACCGGCACGATGATGGCTGCCAAGGGCGCCGTCTATCCTGTCTACAAGCTGATGGCGGACGAAGGCGAACCCTTCGACACCAAGACATTCCTGGCTCCGGTTACCGGCTACTATTCCGATACGAAGGGCAACATCCTGTCGCTGCCCTTCAATTCCTCCACTCCGATCATGTATTACAACAAGGACATCTTCAAAAAGGCGGGCCTTGATCCTGAAGTTGCCCCGAAGACCTGGAAGGAAGTCGAGGAGTTCTCGAAGAAGATCGTTTCCTCCGGCGCTGCCAAGTGCGGCCTCACCTCGGCGTGGATTACCTGGGTACAGACCGAAAACCTTTCGGCGCTGCATGACAAGCCTTTCGGCACGCTGCAGAACGGTTTCGGCGGCGTGAAGTCCGAATTCACCTTCAACGGTCCTCTGCAGGTCAAGCACTGGGCAAACCTGAAGAAGTGGCAGGACGAAGGCCTGTTCAAGTATGGTGGCCCGGTCGGTGGCGACCAGGCGGCGACCATGTTCTATTCGCAGGAATGCGCCATCACGATGAACTCCTCCGCAGGCCGCGCCGGGGTCATCAACAACGCCAAGAACTTCACGCCGGGCTTCGCCCCGCTGCCTTATTACGACGATGAGATCAAGGAGCCGAAGAACTCCATCATCGGCGGCGCCACCCTCTGGGTGCTGAACGGCAAGGATAAGGCGACCTACAAGGGTGTAGCCAAGTTCTTCAGCTATCTCTCCAAGCCGGATGTCCAGGCTGATTGGCACCAGTTCACCGGTTATCTGCCGATCACCAATGCTGCTTACGAACTCGGCCAGAAGCAGGGCTATTACGAAAAGAATCCCGGCTCCGACATCGCCATCAAGCAGATCACCCGCGGTACTCCCTCGGAAAATTCGAAGGGCGTGCGGTTCGGCAACTTTACCCAGGTCCGCACCATCATCGACGAGGAGTTCCAGGCACTCCTCGCCAACAAGAAGGACGCCAAGCAGTCGCTCGACAGCGCAGTGCAGCGCGGCAATGCGCTTCTGCGTGAATTCGAGGCGGCCAACTCGAACTGATCGTTCCGATCTCCGCAGGGAGGACCGGCTACCGCCGGCCCTCCCTTGCTTGCTTATTACGTTGTGGTGAGGGAACGGTGGATACCAAAAGAACAACCTTCAATAACCGCCTGCTGCCCTATTTGCTGCTCGCGCCCCAGCTCGCTATCACGCTCGTCTTCTTCATCTGGCCTGCCGCGCAGGCAGTGAAGTCTTCATTCGAGCGGGAAGATCCCTTTGGTTTCTCTACCGTTTTCGTCGGATTGACCCATTATCGGCAGCTGATCGAGGACCCGAACTATCTGGATGCTCTCTGGCGCACCGGCATATTCGCGGTGTCCGTTACCATCCTTTCGATGATGCTCGGCCTTGCATTCGCGGCCGCGGTCAACCGCGTGACGCGATCCGCCAGAATCTATACCACCCTGCTGGTTTGGCCTTATGCCGTCGCCCCTGTCGTGGCGGGTGTCCTGTGGTGGTTTCTCTTCAATACATCCACCGGTCTGCTGCCCTTTTTCCTTGAGCGCGTCGGCATTCGCTGGGACCATGATCTCAACGGCACGCATGCGATGATCCTGATCATCATCGCGGCAGCCTGGAAGCAGATCTCCTACAACTTCCTTTTCTTCCTGGCTGGATTGCAGTCGGTGCCGCAGTCGCTGATCGAGGCTGCCGCGATCGACGGTTCGGGCCCGGTGAGGCGCTTCTTCACCATCTCTCTGCCGCTTCTGTCGCCGACGACGTTTTTCCTGTTCATCATCAACGTGAACTACACGATGTTCGACACCTTCCCGATCGTGGATGCCACGACGGGCGGCGGGCCAGCGCAGGCGACGACCACGCTCGTCTACAAGGTCTATCAGGACGGTTACGTCGGTCTGAACATCGGTTCGTCCTCGGCGCAGTCGGTGTTGCTAATGTTGATCGTGATGCTGCTGACCTTTGTTCAGTTCCGCTTCGTCGAACGCCGCGTCCAGTATTGAGGAACGATCATGGTTGAAAACCGCCCCTTCCTGACTTTCCTCACCCACGCATTCCTGATCCTGGGATTTCTGGTGGTCGCGCTGCCGGTCTATGTCGCGATCATGGCGTCGACCCATGACGTCTCGACGCTGATGAGCGGGCCGGTCCCGCTTCTGCCGGGCTCGCATTTCATCGAGAACTATTCGACCATTCTGACGAGCGCCGCGGCCGCTCACGGCCTGCCCAATTATTCGCACATGGCGCTGAACTCTCTGATCATGGCGTTGACAATCACCGTCGGAAAAATTGCCATCTCGATCCTTTCCGCCTTTGCGATCGTCTATTTCCGGTTTCCTTTCCGGCTACTGGCTTTCTGGATCATCTTCGTCACCCTGATGCTGCCGGTCGAGGTGCGCATCATGCCGACATACAAGATCGTTGCCGACCTCGGCATGTTGAATTCCTGGGCCGGTCTGACCGTCCCGTTGATCGCATCGGCCACGGCGACCTTCCTGTTCCGCCAGTTCTTCATGACAGTCCCGGACGAACTTCTGGAAGCGGCCCGTGTGGACGGAGCCGGCCCTATGAAGTTCTTCCGGGACATCCTCCTGCCGCTCTCGCGTACCAATATCGGCGCGCTATGCGTCATCCTCTTCATCTATGGCTGGGTTCAGTACCTTTGGCCGCTCCTGGTGACCACCGACCCCGGTTATTACACGCTGATGATGGGGATGAAGCGCATGGTCACGGCGCAGGACGGCGTCATCGAGTGGCAACTCGTCATGGCGGGGTCCGTACTCGCCATGCTTCCCCCCATCCTCGTCGTGGTTTTCATGCAGCGGTTGTTCATCCGCGGGCTTACTGAAACGGAGAAATAACATGGCTGGCATTCACATTTCAGAGGTTTCAAAAGTTTATACCGGCGGCGTAAAGGCCGTAAGCTCCGTCTCTATCGACATAGCCGATGGCGAGTTCATCGTCCTTGTCGGTCCGTCTGGCTGCGGAAAGTCCACGCTGTTGCGCATGGTCGCGGGGCTGGAAGCCATCTCTGCGGGCGAAGTGAAAATCGCCGGCCGGGTCGTCAACGAGGTCGAGCCGGCCGAACGCGATATCGCCATGGTGTTCCAGAATTACGCGCTCTATCCGCATATGACGGTGTATAACAACCTGGCCTACGGTCTGAAGAACCGCGGTACGCCGAAGGCTGAGATCGACGCGCGTGTCGCTGAAGCGGCCCGCATGCTGGAGATCACCCAGTATCTGGAGCGCAAGCCGCGCGCGCTTTCCGGCGGCCAGCGCCAGCGCGTCGCCATGGGCCGCGCCATCGTACGCAAGCCGGCAGCCTTCCTGTTCGACGAGCCGCTCTCCAACCTCGATGCGAAACTGCGCGTTTCCATGCGTGGCGAAATCAAGCGCCTGCAGCGCCGCCTCGGCACCACGTCGATCTACGTCACCCACGACCAGCTCGAAGCCATGACGCTCGCCGACCGCCTCGTCGTTCTGAACGGGGGAGAGATCGAGCAGATCGGTGCGCCGCTGGAAGTTTACCACGCACCCGCCTCTACCTTTGTGGCAAGCTTTATCGGTTCGCCGGCCATGAACCTCGTCAAGGGGGAGTTGCATGGCGACAAGCTGGCGATCGGCCCGGCGATGATCAGCCTCAACGGTTTTGCACCGACTTCGGGCGCCGTTACCGTCGGCGTCCGCGCTGAGGATCTGCGCATCGCGCGCGACGACGAAGAGGCCCTGCCTTTCCGCCTCGAATATACCGAGGAACTGGGCGCCCAGCGACTGATCCACGGCACCGTCGGCGATCAGCAGATCACTGCCGCCGTTTCGCCGGAGATTGCGCTCTCTGCGGAAATGCGCATCGCCGTCGATGCCAAGCGCCTGCACTTCTTCTCGCTCGATACGGGCAAGCGGCTGCCGGGCAACGTACCGGCGGAGGCAAAGCTCGCGCCGGTCGAACCGGTTCTCTAAAGAGAGTGCGAAAATCAGGCCGATCGTTAAAATTGTACGATTGGCCTGAACAGCAGCCTTACTCTTTGCCGCTACATTTTCCCGGAATTGGCAGCTTTTGGGGGAAAGATGAGTTGGCATGTCCTCGCCGCGACCGCAGCGGCAATCGCATTCAGATACAGGTCAGACACGCCGGAGAAACCGAAGGTTAAGGCGTTCATCGGCGCCTGCCCGCATTCTTTGGAGATGAAGCCGATGCCGATCGAGCCCACATGGGTGCTCGCCGGTGATCCGCGCGCGCGTGCCGCCTCCCACTCCACCGCAGAAGACGATTGCGCCACGACCGGCGTGTGGGAATGCACGGCCGGCGAGTTCCGCTGGTACTTCCATTGGGACGAAACGGTGGTGATCCTTGAGGGCGAAGTGCACGTGACTGCCGATGACGGCACGCAGCGCACGCTGACGGCAGGCGATGTCGGCTATTTCAAGGGCCGGACCTGGGCCACCTGGCGCATCGACAACTATCTGAAAAAGGTAGCATTCATCCGCCGGCCTTTCCCGAAGCCGATCGCCATGCTTTTCCGGCTGCGTAACATGTTGCGGGCAAAGACGCAGGTCGGCATCTCCGCGTGATATCGGCCGATTGCAGTTGCCTTTGGGGGCTCGCCATCCTACATCAGGCGGGCCAATCCTAGGGGGCTGAAGTCATGGCGAAAATCCGCAAGGTCGCGTTCCAGATGGACCATATTTCCGGCATCAGCATTGCCGGCGATTCCACCTTCGCCATGGCGCTCGAAGCGCAGGCGCGTGGTTTCGAACTGTTTCACTATACCCCCGACCGCCTGACCATGCGCGACGGCAAGATCTTCGCTGCCGTCGAACCGCTGCAGGTGCGCGACGTCAAGGGCGATCATTTCACGCTCGGCGACAAGGAGCGCATCGATCTGTCGGAGATGGACGTGGTGCACCTGCGCCAGGATCCGCCCTTCGACATGGGCTATATCACCTCGACCCATCTGCTTGAGCGCATCCACCCGAAAACGCTTGTCGTCAACGACCCCGCCTGGGTGCGCAACTCGCCGGAGAAGATTTTCGTCACCGAATTTGCCGATTTGATGCCGGCAACGCTGATCAGCCGCGATCCGGGCGAAATCGCCCGCTTCCGAGAGGAGATGGGCGATATCATCCTGAAGCCGCTCTACGGCAATGGCGGCGCCGGGGTTTTCCATTCCGCCCGGGACGACCGCAATTTCACGTCGCTGCTCGAAATGTTTGGCCAGATGTATCGCGGCGAACCTTATATCGCCCAGGCCTATCTGCCGGCCGTGCGCAAGGGCGACAAGCGCATCCTTCTGGTCGACGGCGAACCAGTCGGCGCGATCAACCGGGTTCCCGCCGAACACGACAGCCGCTCCAACATGCATGTCGGCGGCCGCGCCGAGGCGACCGAGATCACGCCGCGCGAGAAGGAAATCTGCTCCCGCATCGGACCCGCCCTGCGCGAACGCGGCTTCATCTTCGTCGGCATCGATGTCATCGGCGACTACATGACCGAGATCAACGTCACATCCCCGACGGGCATCCGCGAAGTCAAGAAGTTCGGCGGCGCCGACGTCGCAAGCCTCCTCTGGGATGCAATCGAGGCAAAACGCGCCTGATGGAGGCAGGCGTTTCGGATACGGTTCGCCTTTGTTCTCGCGCTGCAACCGCCCGCAACCCACTTGCAGCGGATGCGTGAAGTTGTTCGATTAATGTTCTTGTTTCATTCTTATTTCTATGCCAGATTGCAATTCCTGGCACGGAAAGCGTGTATCGCTGGCGTCCTGGACATGAGGTTAGGGGCGGGGTGGATATGGTTTCGCGCGTCAGCACAGTTGCGTTCCAGGGCATAGAAGGCGTTCCGGTCGACGTGCAGGTCATGGTCGGGCCGGGCAAGATCAACATGCATATCGTCGGCCTGCCGGACAAGGCGGTAGCCGAGAGCCGCGAGCGGGTGCAGGCGGCTTTGCATGCCTCGGGCCTTGCCATGCCGCCGAAGAAGATCACCGTCAATCTGGCGCCGGCCGACCTTCCGAAAGAAGGATCGCATTTCGACCTGCCGATCGCGCTGGCGCTGATGGCGGCGTTGGGCGCCGTTCCCGGAGATGCACTCGCCGGTTATGTCGTGCTCGGAGAACTGAACCTCGACGGCACGCTTGCACCTGTGGCCGGGGCGCTTCCGGCGGCAATCGCCGCAAACGCTCTGGGAAAGGGCCTGATCTGCCCGGCTGACAGCGGCGCGGAAGCTGCCTGGGCAGGGGCCGATATCGATATCATCGCGCCACGCAGCCTGATCGCGCTCGCAAACCATTTCCGCGGCACCCAAGTCATCTCGCGTCCACAGCCGGCAATCCGCGCCTTGCCTGCCAATCTGCCGGATCTCGTCGACATCAAAGGTCAGGAAACCGCCAAGCGGGCGCTGGAAGTCGCCGCCGCCGGTGGCCATAATCTTCTGATGGTCGGCCCTCCCGGCTCCGGAAAATCCATGCTCGCCGCTCGGCTGCCGTCGATCCTGCCGCCGCTTTCGGCTGCCGAACTGCTGGAAGTGTCGATGATCCATTCGATCGCCGGCCAGCTTTCCGGCGGCAAGCTTTCCGATCGCCGGCCTTACCGCACGCCGCACCATTCGGCCACCATGGCAGCGCTCGTGGGTGGCGGCCTGCGCGCAAGGCCCGGGGAGGCATCGCTTGCCCATCACGGCGTGCTGTTCCTCGACGAATTCCCGGAATTCTCTCCGCAGGCGCTGGACGCGCTCCGCCAGCCGCTGGAGACCGGCGAATGCATTATCGCCCGCGCCAACCACCGGGTTTCCTATCCCGCCAGTATCCAGCTCGTCGCCGCCATGAACCCATGCCGCTGCGGCATGGCGGGCGAACCCGGCCATTCCTGCGCACGTGGACCAAAATGCATGTCGGACTACCAGGGCCGCATTTCAGGGCCGCTGATGGACAGGATCGATATCCGCATAGACGTACCGGCAGTCTCGGCCGCCGATCTCATTCGCCCGAGGCCGGCGGAAAGCAGCGCGGATGTCGCCAGGCGCGTGGCGGCCGCGCGTGACAGGCAGCGGGAGCGGTTCGAACAGGCCGGTTATCCGCGCGTGCTCACCAATGCCCGCTGCTCGACGGCATTGATCGAGAAGATAGCCGAACCCGATCCCGGCGGTCTCCAGCTGCTCAGGGATGCGGCGGAAAAGCTCAAGTTCTCAGCCCGCGGATACCACCGCATTTTGAAGGTCGCCCGCACGCTCGCCGATCTTGACGGCAAGGATACCGTCGGCCGCCTCCATCTCGCCGAGGCGATTTCCTATCGCATGGCCGGCGAACGGCTGGCGACGGCCGCGGCGTGAGAGCGAGTGAGCAGTGAATAGTGGGTAGTGATTAGTGGATGGAGCTCGGCAGCTTGTATGCCGCCCGCTTTGCCCGACACTACCCACTACCCACTACCCACTACCCACTACCCACTAATTCCCCAACCCTTCAAAAAGCGCGGTCGACAGATAACGCTCGGCGAAGGATGGAATGATGACGACGATGGTCTTGCCGGCGTTTTCTTCGCGGCTGCCGACTTCGATGGCGGCCTGCAGCGCCGCGCCGGAGGAGATGCCGACCGGTACGCCTTCGAGCCTGGCCACCAGGCGGGCCATCTCCATCGCCTCACCGCTGTTGACGGTGATGATCTCGTCATAGATGTGCGTGTCCAGGATCTTCGGAGCGAAACCTGCACCGATGCCCTGAATCTTGTGCGGCCCGGGCTGTCCGCCGGAGAGCACGGGCGATTCTTCCGGTTCGACGGCAATGATCTTGAGTGCCGGGTTGCGCTCCTTCAGCACCTGGCCGGCACCGGTGATCGTGCCGCCGGTGCCGATGCCGGAGACGAAGATGTCGATCTTGCCGTCGGTATCGTTCCAGATTTCCTCGGCCGTCGTCTTGCGATGAATTTCGGGGTTGGCCGGATTTTCGAACTGTTGCGGGATGACTGCATCCGGAAGCGAAGCGGCGAGTTCTTCCGCCTTGGCGATCGCACCCTTCATGCCTTTCGGGCCTTCGGTCAGCACCAGTTCGGCGCCGAGCAGGGCGAGCATCTTGCGGCGCTCGATCGACATGGTTTCCGGCATGGTGAGGATCAGCTTGTATCCCTTGGCGGCGGCCGCGAAGGCGAGTGCGATGCCGGTATTGCCGGATGTGGGCTCAACCAGCGTCGTCCTGCCGGGCGTGATCTTGCCTTCGGCCTCCAGGCTTTCGATCATCGCCACCCCGATACGGTCCTTCACCGAAGCGATCGGATTGAAGAATTCGAGCTTGGCCAGAAGGTTGGCCTTCACGCCCTTTTCCTTGGCCAGCTTGTCGAGGCGCACGATCGGCGTGTCGCCGATGGTTTCGGTGATCGAGGAATAGATTCGGCCGCGGCCCGGCTTTCTGGTCTCTGGCATGGTGCTCTCCCTGAGTTTGGAGAGAAGTTAGGGCGTGTTCCCCACGAATGCCAGCAAGGCGGAACCGGACGGAAAGAGAAATGGAAATTTTGTTCCCGGAAGTGGTCGGGAACGAAAACGCCTTTGCGTTCAAAGACCGGTCGAGCCGAAGCCACCGGCACCGCGTGCCGTCGTCGAGGTTTCCGTAATCTCGGTTACCCGAGCCCGTATCACCGGCGCGATCACCATCTGCGCGATCCGCATGCCGCGGGTGATGATGAAATCCTCGTCGCCGAGATTGATCAACAGCACCTTCACCTCGCCGCGATAATCGCTGTCGATCGTGCCCGGCGTGTTGAGACAGGTGATGCCGTTCTTGAAGGCAAGTCCGGACCGCGGCCGCACCTGCGCCTCGAACCCTTCCGGTATTTCGAAAATGAAGCCAGTCGGCACCAGTGCCCTTTTGCCGGGTGCGATTGTCAGCGGCATGTCGTCCTCGACGGCGGCGCGCAGGTCCATGCCGGCAGCGCCGGCGGTTTCATAGGCCGGCAGATCGAGGCCGGCGCCGTGCGGGAGGCGGACGAGATTGAGCTTCGGCGAGGAGGGAGCGTGAATGTTCATCATGTCATTTGTCGACCCACGGTCGCTCCGGTCAAACACGAATTGAAAGTTATCCACGGAGTCGTTAGATACGCGGCAACGTAAAGGATCTAGAAAAAATGCCCGAAACGATTGCCGAGGCGGTTTCCCGCCGCCGCACATTCGCAATTATTGCCCATCCGGACGCGGGCAAGACGACGCTGACCGAAAAACTGCTGCTGTTCGGCGGCGCGATCCAGCTCGCCGGTGAGGTGAAGGCGAAGAGGGACCGTATTCAGACCCGGTCCGACTGGATGAAGATCGAGCGCGAACGCGGCATCTCGGTCGTCACCTCGGTGATGACCTTCGAATATGACGGCAACGTCTTCAATATTCTCGATACGCCCGGCCATGAAGACTTCGCGGACGACACCTATCGCACGCTGACGGCGGTGGATGCCGCGGTCATGGTCATCGACGCCGCAAAAGGCATCGAGCCTCGGACGCTAAAATTGTTCGAAGTGTGCCGCATGCGCGATATTCCGATCATCACCTTCATCAACAAGATGGACCGCGAAAGCCGCGATCCCTTCGAGATCCTCGACGAGGTCGAGGAAAAGCTGGCGCTCGATACCGCTCCGATCACCTGGCCGATCGGCCGTTCGAAGAGTTTTTGCGGTTCCTATAACCTGGCGGACAACACGGTTCGCGGCTCGGATACGGACGTCAAGGCGACGCCTGTCAACGGACCCCAGAGCGTTGCCGACCGCCTGCCGGAAAACGAACGCGCCGCCTTCGTCGAGGAGACCGAACTGGCGATCGAGGCCTGCCGGCCGTTCGACCGCAAGGCTTTCCTCGAAGGCCACATGACGCCGGTCTTCTTCGGTTCGGCTTTGCGGAATTTCGGCGTGCGCGATCTCATCGACGCGCTGGGCGATTTCGCCCCTCCGCCGCGAGACCAGGTGGCCGACATCCGCACCGTGCACGCGACCGACGACAAGATGACGGCCTTCGTCTTCAAGATCCAGGCGAACATGGACCCGAACCACCGCGACCGTATCGCGTTTGCGCGCATCTGCTCGGGCAAGCTGGAGCGTGGCATGAAGGCGCGGCTGTCGCGCACGGGCAAGCAGCTCGGGCTGACGGCGCCGCAGTTCTTCTTCGCATCCCAGCGCCAGTTGGCCGATACCGCCTATGCGGGCGATGTGGTCGGCATCCCGAACCACGGCACTTTGCGCATCGGCGATACGCTGACCGAAGGGGAACACCTGGTGTTCCAGGGCGTACCGAACTTCTCGCCGGAAATCCTCCGCCGCGTGCGGCTGGAGGATGCCATGAAGGCAAAGAAGCTCAAGGAAGCGCTGCAGCAGATGGCGGAAGAGGGCGTCGTGCAGCTATTCTCGCCGGAAGACGGCTCGCCCGCCATCGTCGGCGTCGTCGGCGCGCTGCAGCTCGACGTGTTGAAGGAACGGCTGCAGGGCGAATACGGCCTGCCGGTCTCCTTCGAAATGTCGCGGTTCTCGATCTGCCGCTGGATCTCGGCCGATCATCAGGCCGATCTCGACAAGTTCCTGACGGTAAAGCGCGGCGATATCGCCCGCGATCTCGATGGCGATCCGGTTTTCCTGGCGCAGGACAGCTTCTCGCTGCGCTACGAGTCGGAGCGTCATCCGGCCATCAAGATGGTCGCGATCAAGGAATATCAGGTGGCCAAGGCGGCGTGAGACTGCTCACGCCGCGGCAATGATCTCGATCTCCACCAGCCAGTCGTCGCGCAGGGTCTCGACGACGATGGCGGTCGTCGGCACAGGGCGGCCGCCGAGTGCTAAAAGCCGCGCATTCTGGTTCGCCTCCACATAGGAGGCATGCCGCAGATAGCTGGTCAGCCGCACGATGTTGTCCGCAGTCATCCGCGCTTCGGCAAGAATCCGGTTGAGGTTCGACCAGATCAGGCGGAGTTGGGTTTCCAGGTCGGCGCCCGCCGCTCCATTCCCGTCGAGGCCCATCGTGCCGCTGACGAAAAGAAAGCGGTCGGGGCTGCACACTTCCATGGCATGCACATAGTCCGGCGTCGCGGCGTAGACGCCATCCTGCGGGTTGCGGGCGATCATCTTCATCGTGGTTCCTCTGGAATTTCGTATGGCAATGCCGCATCTTTGCCGAATACTATTCGGCAGAAAAGCTGAAAAGGCGATGAAATGGAAAATACGAAAGATGTTCAGCCGAAGCGGCGGGGGCCTGCCCCGCTCGACGCTTTTGACCGAAGGATATTAGCAGCACTCGCTGCCGATGCGGACCGGAGCTATGCGGCGCTGGGAGAAACAGTGGGTCTGTCACCGCCAGCGGTGCACGAGCGCGTCAAGCGATTGAAGCGCTCGGGCGTGATCCGCGATACGGTGGCGCGGCTGGATGGCACGGCGGTCGGCAAGCCTCTCACTGCCTTCGTGCATGTGGAGGCGGCAGGCTGGGGCAAGAGTGAGCGGCTCATGCAGATCGCCCGTTTCCCGGAAGTGGAGGAACTGCATTCCGTTGCCGGCGATGCGAGCGTGATCCTCAAGGTGCGGATGGAAAATCCGCAGGCGCTCGAATTCCTGCTCGGCCAGATCCATTCGCTGCCCGGCGTGCGCGGTACCCGCAGCTACATCGCACTTTCAACTTATCTAGACCGGCCGGTTCAGGCGGAGGTCACGACGGACTGGCCGAACGTGCCTCTGCCGCCGGAATGATCAACCGAACTTGACCGCCGTCGTGTTGGAACCGCAGACCAGCACGCAGACGCGTTCGTCGGGGCTGGGAACATATTTGCCGGAAAGCAGGGCGGCGAAGGCCGCAGCGCCGCCGGGTTCGGCAACGATACGGGCGCTGGCCCACAGTGCCTTCTGAGCGGCGAGGATCTCATCGTCGGTCACCAGGATCGGCGGCTGGAGGAATTTCTGGGCAACGGGGAACATCAGTTCGCCGACCTGCTTTGGCGCCAGCGAATCCGCCGCGATGCCGCCGGCCGGCGCATCCACCGGGTGACCCGCCTTGAAGGCTTCGTAAAGGGTCGGCGCGCCGTCGGATTCCACCGCGACGATCTTCACCCGACCCTGGAACCAGGAGGCGATGCCGCCGATCAGCCCGCCACCGCCGACAGCGACCAGCAGCGTCGTCATCTCCGGCAGGTCGTCCTCGATCTCCTTGCCGAGCGTGCCCTGGCCGAGCAGGGTTTCCACCTGGTCATAGGCATGGGCGGCGATTGCCCCGCTCGTCGCCACATAGGTCTGGCTCGCGGCCAATGCATCATTGTAGCGATCGCCGCCGACCACCAGTTCCGCGCCATAGGAACGAATGAGGTCGATCTTCGCCTGCGAGGCCACGCTCGGCACGAAAATATGCGCCGGAATGCCGAGCTTCATCGCTGCGTAGGCGACGGCCGCTCCGTGATTGCCGCCGGACGCGGCGACGACGCCTGCTGCCGGGACATTGCGCGTCAAAAGGTTGGTGAAGGCGCCGCGCGCCTTGAACGAACCGGAATGCTGCAGCAGCTCGAGCTTCAGGTCGACCGGCAGCGGTGCCCCGCCGAAATCCCGCATGTCGACGCGCATCACCGGCGTGCGGCGGATATGCGGACGGATGAGCGTTTCGGTTTCCGCGATACGTTCGGGCGTGACGGTATGTTCGATCGACATGATGGCCTCTTGGGAATGGAACGGCCATGGGTAGCCGCCAAGACGCCGAAAGAAAAGTCCCTTTAGGCGCCTATCCGTTCGCTGAGAAAGTCGACCACGGCGCGCACGGCCGGAAGCTGCCCGCGTCGATGCGGCATCAGGATCGTCGTGGTGATGCTGCCGGCGGTCCAATCGGGCAACAGGCGGATCAGCCTGCCCTCGGCAAGCGCCTCGCGGCAGACGGACGTCGGCAGGCAGGCCAGGCCAAGGCCTGTCATCGTCGCCTTCATGATCACCATCGGCTCGTCGGCGGAAAGCACAGATTGAGGTGTCACCACAACCGCTTCGCCATCCTCGGAGGCCAGCTTCCAGACCGTATCCGTCGGGCCGGCAGTGACCGCCCTGTGTCCGGCGAGATCTTCCGGCTGCAAGGGCTCGCCATGGATGCGAACATAATCCGGTGAGGCGACGACGAAGAAAGAGTGCACCGCGAGCTTCTTCTGCAGAAGTGTCGAATCCGGCAGCGGCGCCTGGTGGCTGCGTACCGCGATGTCAAAACCTTCCTGAACGATATCGACGAACCGGTCGCTGACATGCAGCGAAAGATGCAGCTTCGGATAACGTGTCGAAAGCTCGGCAAGATGATCGGCGAGTACGAATTGCGCGGTCGGCACTGCGGCCGTCATCCGCACGATGCCGCTCGGTTCGCCGAGGTGGGTGCGAACGATGGTTTCCGCCATCTCCGCCTCGATCACCGATGCCTGGGCGTGCCGGAAGAAATCCCGGCCGAGGTCGGTCAGCGAGAAACTGCGGGATGTCCGCTGGATCAGCCGCACGCCGAGCCGGTCCTCGAGTTCCGCCACGCGTTTGCTGACGGTGGATTTCGGCACGCCGAGCCGGCGGCCTGCCGCGGAAAAGCCGCCATGCTCCACTGCCTGCACGAAGAAATAGAGATCGTTGAGGTTGGGCAAAGTCATTCTCAGCTTCCATATCTGTAGACTTAAAGGCGGAAAATTGGTGTCTACCGCGCCAGCGTCCACAAATTCATATTGCCGGGGCCTCAAAATTTCAATCCAAGGAGTATGAAAATGACACCGATCCTGTTTTACGGCGTACCGGAAGGATGTTCCTTCGGCTCGATCGTCGCGCTCGAATGGACCGGCGCGCCATATCGGCTATGCCGGATCGAAATGCCAAGCGTGGTTTCGAGCGACGTCTACAAGCCGGTCAATCCGATCGGCGAAACACCGTCGCTGATGCTGCCGGACGGCCGGGTAATGAGCGAAAGCATGGCGATCCTCAATCACATCGCCGCGCGCACGGTGGGCAAGGGCTGGGGTTTCGATTCGAAGTCGGAAAAATTCGACCGGATGAACCAGATGCTGGCCTTCCTCAATACCGCTTTCTTCAACGCCTTCGGCCCGCTCTGGCACACAGCGGAGCATGAACTCGACCCGCAGGCCAACCAGGCACTTCGCACCTATGGTATCGCCAAGGTCGAAAAGACGCATGCGCAGCTCGAAAAGCTCCTTGGCGGCCACGAATGGCTGCTCGGCGACGAGAAGAGCTTTGCGGACGCCTATTTCGCCGGCATCGCTCGCTGGAACGATTTCCACAGGGTCGTCGACCGGACGCAGTTTCCGGCGCTCAACGCGCTTTACGAGCGCCTGCAGCAGGACCCGGCGGTGCAGTTCGCCTGGGCCATCGAATATCAGGAAGAGGCGCGGACGAGCGGCCAGTTCCTTGGCCATGTGAGCCTCGATGAAGCGCTCGGGTCTTTGAAGCAGGCGGCGTGATCGCCGATATCCATGCGCAGTCGTGGCGTCCCTGGTGGGCGCTGCGACCTGAGGCGCTTGTCTGAAATGATACTCGGATTTGATCCTTAGGGGTTCAACGAACTTACGCCGCGGTGAGGTCCTTGAGGAAGTCGTCGCACCAGCGTGTCACGTCGTATTCGAGGAGATGCTCCATCATCCGGCCCCAGCGCTCCTTGCGCTCTTCAATCGGCATGTTGATGCCGCGCGCGATCGCGTTTGCCGTGCCTTCGATGTCATAGGGATTGACCAGCAGCGCCCCACGCAGTTCCCGCGCAGCACCCGCGAAGCGCGACAGCACCAGAACGCCCGGGTTGTCCGGATCTTGGGCCGCCACATATTCCTTGGCGACCAGGTTCATGCCGTCGCGAAGCGGCGTGACGAGCCCGATTTTGGCGAGCCGATAAAGGCCTGCCAGAACGGGCCGGCCGATCGAGCGGTTGATATAGCGGATCGGCACCCAGTCGACCGTGCCGATCGCACCGTTCACGCGGCCTGCCTGCTCGGCCACCATGCGCTGCATCTGCTCGTATTCCGGTACTTCGGAGCGGGATTTCGGCGTGATCTGTAGATAGGTTACGCGGTTATGATGGGCCGGGTTGGATTTGACGAAGTGTTCGAAGGCATCGATCCGCTGGGTGATGCCCTTCGAATAATCCAGCCGGTCGACGCCGATGATCAGGTCCCGCCCTTCGATGCTCTGCTTGGCCTTGCGCACGATGACGTTGCTCGCGGCCTTCTTCGCATATTCCGCAAACATCGCCGTCTCGATGCTGATCGGGTAGTAGCCGCCCTTGAAGGTGCGCCCATAGGAGGTCAGTTTCCCGCCCTCGAGTGCGTCACCGATGCCCTCTCGCACGAGCCCGCCGACGAAATTGGCAAGGTCATGGTCTGTCTGGAACCCGACAAGATCGTAATACGACAGCCCCTTCATGATCTCCTCGTGGACAGGCATGGTGAAGAGCACGTCCGCTGGCGGCCAAGGAATGTGCAGGAAGAAGCCGATCTTGTTCTTGAGGCCCATCTGGCGCAGTTCTGCGGCAAGCGGGATCAGGTGATAGTCGTGTACCCAGATGACGTCATCGTCCTCTATGAGCGGTGCCAATTTATGGGCGATGAAGCGGTTGACGCGGAAGTACCCGGCCATCTCCTTTCGTCCATATTCCGCAAGATCCATCCGGTAATGACAGATCGGCCAGAGCACCCGGTTGGCAAACCCGTGGTAATATTCCTCGACGTCCGTCTTGGTGAGATCGGTGAGCGCATAGGTGATGTTGCCGTGCTGCTGCATGTCGAGCGGCGCCGGCTCCTTCGCGCCGCTGGATTTGCCGGACCATCCCATCCAGATGCCGCCGTGCTCCTCCAGAGCGGCCTGCAGCGCGACAGCCAGCCCGCCGGCTGGAGCATCGCCGCTCTTCTGCGGCAGGGAGACACGGTTCGAAACGACGACAAGTCGGCTCAAGATATTGTCCTTTCAGCTCACGCGGCGTCGGGCTTGACGCCACTCGCGAGCGCTTTGATTGCCGCGCGCAAGGCAGCGGCCGAGGGGAGGGTGGATTTGGCTTCCGTGTCACCCGGCGTCTCGGTGATGCGGATGGAATGGCCGCCGAGTTGGTTGGCGGTGCGGAACATCGCCTCGTCGGTCACGTCGTCGCCGATCGCGATCGGCTTGCGGCCCTTGAAGGGCGGTTGATCGAGAAAGGCCTGCAATGCGTGGCCCTTGCTCGCCTGGGCCGGCCTGATCTCCATCACCATCTTGCCGTGCTGGAGCGTGAAGTCGGGTCCTGCCATATCGAGGTAGCGGGGCATGGCCGCCTCGACCGCTTCGCGTTGCTTCGGCGCCTGGCGATAATGGGCGGCGACGGCCGCCCCCTTGTCCTCCACCAGAACGCCCGGCCACTGACGGGCTTCGCGGACAAGAGCCGCCTTCAGATCCTCGAACGCGGCACCGATCTCGACACGGCTGATCGCCCCGGAGGGATCGCGGCGCTCCGAGCCGTGCAGGCCTGCGATCGGGAATTTATACGGGGTGAAAAGCTGGTCGGCATAGGGAAGAGCCCGGCCTGTGACCAGCGCCAGCGCGCCGCCAAGCCTCATGGAAAGACGATGCAGGTTCTCGGTCAGATCCGGCGGTACGACGATCGCGTCCGGGGTCTCGGCAAGCTCAATCAGCGTGCCGTCGATATCGAGAAACAGCGCCCATCGCTCCGGTTCGAGCATCAGCCTGGCGAGAACGGGATCCCCCGGAAGGGGCGCTTCTGCAGTAGCTGGGCTCGGCTGTTCTTTACGCGACATGAGCCTCTATCTAGGCCGCCAAACTCCGGCGGCAACCTCGAAAGATCACGCTCTGTCGCAAAAAGTGATACATTCTTTAGCAAGAAGCTGGCATGTAACCATTGAATTCATGTTTCATTAAGCCTTTGTAGAGACCCTGAAATTCTTGGATTTTCAGGCCGCGGACGGGCGGCAACGTCGGAGCAGAAATACCCATGTGTCGTTGGGCAGCCTATCGCGGCGAACCTCTTTATCTCGAAGAACTCGTATCCTCACCGGCGCATTCCCTGATCGAGCAGTCTCATTGCGCCACCCGCGCCAAGACCGCGACGAATGGTGATGGTTTCGGAATTGCCTGGTATGGAGACCGGCCGGAACCGGGCCGTTACCGCGACATCCTGCCTGCCTGGTCCGACTGCAATCTGAAGAGCCTGGCGCGGCAGATCCGTTCGCCGCTCTTCCTCGCCCATGTGCGGGCGGCAACCAATGGCGCGACGCGGCGCGACAACTGCCACCCTTTCGTCCAGGGCCACTGGTCGTTCATGCACAATGGCCAGATCTCCGGCTTCGAGCGCATCCGCCGGCATATGGAGGGCATGCTTTCGGACGCGCTGTTCGAAGCCCGCAACGGCACGACCGATTCCGAGCTTCTCTTCCTGCTCGCCCTGCAATTCGGCCTGGATACCGATCCCTTCCAGGCCATGGAAAAGGCGATCGCCACGGTCGAGGACCTGTCTCTGGAAAAATCGGGCGAGGCGTTGGTGCGCTTCACCGCCGCCTATTCCAACGGCCGCGAACTTTATGCGGTGCGTTACGCTACCGACCATAAACCGCCGACGCTCTACGCGGCACCGATGGGCGGCAAGACGGGTTATTGCCTTGTTTCCGAGCCGCTCAACGATGAAGTCGATACCTGGGTGGAAATCCCGGACGGCAGCGCCGTCGTGGTTGGTGCCGATGGCCTGCAGGCCACGCTCTTCCGGCCGAAGGCGCTCTCGGAAGCGGCTTGAGATCTACCCGAGCTTCGAGGCGATCAGTGCCGCAAGGCGCTCTGCCACCTCGTCCTTGTCAAGCTCGGGCCATTCGTCGACGCCTTTGGCGCTGATGATCTTCACCCGGTTGCGGGTGCCGCCCATGATGCCGGTTTCCGGCGACACGTCGTTGGCAACGATCAGGTCGGCGCCCTTGCGCTCCAGCTTCGAGCGGCCGTTCTTTTCGACGTCCTGGGTCTCGGCGGCAAAGCCGACCACCAGCTTCGGCCGCTTTTCGTGATGACCCACGGTCTTCAGGATGTCCGGGTTTTCGGTCAGCAACAGGGGAGGCGGGGCCTCGCCCGGCTGCTTCTTGATCTTCTGGCCGGCCGACGAGGCGACGCGCCAGTCGGCGACCGCCGCCACCATGACGGCGATATCGGCCGGCAGCCGGGAAATCACCGCTTCCAGCATTTCCTCGGCGCGTTCCACATGTACGGTCTTCACGCCGACAGGATCAGGTATGGTGACCGGTCCGGAGACGAGTGTCACATCCGCGCCGAGCTTTGCGAGTGCCGCGGCGATCGCATGGCCCTGGCGGCCGGAGGAGCGGTTGGCGATATAACGCACCGGGTCGATCGGCTCGTGCGTCGGGCCGGATGTGACGATCGCCTTTTTGCCGGTCAGCGGTTTCGGTGCGCCGTCCAGCAGTTTGACCGCTGCCGCGACGATTTCCAGCGGCTCGGCCATGCGGCCGGTGCCGCTCTCGTTGCTTTCGGCCATCTCACCGGCCATAGGGCCTATGAAATGGATACCATCTGCCGTCAGCGTTTCAACATTGCGCCTGGTCGCGGGCGCTGCCCACATCTTCGGGTTCATGGCGGGTGCGACCAGGACCGGGCGGTCGGTGGCAAGCAGCACGGCGCTCGCCAGATCGTCGGCCAGGCCATGCGCCATCTTGGCCATCAGGTCGGCGCTGGCGGGTGCGACGATCACAAGATCGTTGTCGCGGGCGAGCCTGATATGGCCGACATCCTGCTCGTCCTCGCGGGAAAACAGATCGATATAGACGTGGCTGGCGGATAACGCGCCGACCGCGAGCGATGTGATGAATTCCTGGGCCGCCTTGGTCATGATCGGACGAACCGATGCGCCCCGCTCGCGAAGCCGGCGGATGAGATCGAGGCTTTTATAGGCCGCGATGCCGCCGGAGATGATCAGAAGAATACGCTTGCCGGAGAGTTCCATGCCGTTACCCGATACCAGAATGGCCGGAAGCTAAGCTTTCGGTCGCCAAGTTGCAATTGCCTTCCCCATTTGACGGCGTCACGGAACAGTTGCAGCCGATGGGAGTTCAACGGCAAAGGAGAGCCGTCATGAAAAAGAAGATCGTTCCGAAGAAGGTCGCGGGGTTCAAGGTGCCGAAATCCGTGCGCAAGTCGTCACTGCTGCGCAACATGCTGGCAAGCCGCACCGGTCGGCAGATGCTGGCGAGAGCCCTCGTCGCAGGCGCCAATGCCGCCGCCGCCGTCCTGACTGACGAGCGGGCCGATGTCCGCAAGCCCGGCAAGATAAGCGGCCGCAGACGCGCCCTTGCCGCAAGCGTGGCAGGCGAGGCGATCGAGAGCGCGACGGCAGCAGCGATCGACGTCGTCACCAGTCCGACGCGCGCTCTCTTCAAGGCGAACGCCAAAGCGAAGGAAGGCCGGATTTTCCCGGAACCGGTCACGCACTGACGCGAAGGCGGTTTGGACATCTTGCGCTAGATTCTGGACTGCACTACTCCTGTTTGCGGCCGGATGCGGCCAGCCGCCCGCGGCGCCTCAAGCGCTAAGGTGAACGCATCCACCGCCTCTCATCCTTTGCCAATCCGGCCAGCGATGACGAACGGATCAGCAATGCGGGCGCTGATTGATGGACCTGACCGGTCTTTGTTCGTCTGTTGAAAGGATGATGAGATGCGCGATTTCCGCGATGCAAAACTGATGGCGAAAAGCCTGCGCGAGGCGCTTGCCGAACGTAAGGTCGAGCTGACGCATAGCCAGGCCCTGGAACTGGTCGCAGCGCAGTTCGGCTACGACAACTGGAATATCCTTGCTGCAAAGATTGGCGCGGCAGAACCGCAGCAGAGGAAGCCGGATGCGGTGTCGATCCAGCCGGCGATCCCGATCTTCCGGATATTCTCCGTCGATAAGGCGATGGAATTCTACCGCGATTTCTTAGGCTTTACCGTGGACTGGGAGCATCGCTTCGGCGAAAACTTCCCGCCTTATTGCCAGATCTCGCGAAGCGGCATGCTGATGCACCTTTCCGAGCATGCAGGCGATGCGTCGCCGGCAGCAAGGGTCTTCGTGCCGATGACGGGTGCGCGCGCCTTTCATCAGGAGCTGATCGGCAAGAACTACCCCTATATGAAGCCGGGGCTGGAACAGGCGGATTGGGGTCTGGAAGTGACGGTCACCGACCCGTTTAGCAACCGCATCACCTTCTGCGAGCGGGAGATCAAGCCCCAAGCCTGACCTAGCCTCTCGAGGCCCGACGGGACGCTAGATCTTCTTCCTGGCGGTCGCGAGCGGCTCGGTCGTCAGCTTGAAATCCGTCATTTCCTTCGGCGTCAGATAATAGAGCCGGTCCGGCGGCGTTTCGAGCGCATGGATCCAGAGGCCCGCGCCAATTCCCATCTGGTCGAGATGCCGTGCGACCCGCGCGGTGGTCGCCTGCGCGGCGGACATCGCCTGTTCCGCCGAAGGCCGGTCCTTGGCTCCGTTGAACACCTGGTGCACGCCGATCACTGCATCCTTTTCCGCCAATCGCCCGACGCCGCCGGCAAATACGATCGGGCAGGACGAAGCGCAGAGCGCTTTCGACGCTACCTTCGTGTCGAGCTTCCTGTCGCGGATCAGCTTCGACATGGCAAGCGCATCCTCCACCGAGCCGCCGGGGGAGTTGAGCGTCACCGTCTTCACATATTCTCCGCGGGTCTCGATCTCCTTGGAGAAGCGGGCGGCGGCGCCCCGGTCGATCGTCCCTTCGGCGAGCAGCACGCCGCCTGTGGTGAGCTCGAAGGTGATCGGCTTGCGCAGCACTTCCTTGGGGCTGGCGGGCTGCACCGGCGGTGCTGCGGGCACGCCTTCGGTCAGCGCCGGCGGCAGCACGGGCTGGTCCTCGTGCATCGGATCGAAGCCGGGCAAGGCGGCGTTCATCACCGTCATGTCGCGAATATCGACGACGAGGAACACCGCCGCGGCCGAGAGCAGCATGTAGAAGGCGGCGCGCATCAGCACGCCTTCGTCGAGTTTGCTGATCGCCTCACCGATCCTCATGCGTCCGGTCCCGGCTGCGCGACTTGAGGTCGATGGCGGTGATGTTGTTCGGCTCGGTCTCCGGCGACGATTCCGGATTTGCCGTTGGTGTTTCGCTCTTCGCGTCTGCTTTGGAAACGGCCTGTTCGACAGTGACGCCGCCGGCGGTAACGGCTCGCTGCACTTCCAGCGCCCTGAGAAGCTCGGCAGCCGTGATCCGTTCGGCGAAGGGCAGGTTTTCTTCCTGGCGGCGGATAGCGCCATGCACGACGGCCAGGATGAACACCATCACGCCAGGCAGCAGGTCGATGGAAATAGCGCCGGCCCAGGCGGGAATGAAATCCTGCGCATAATTCAGCACGGCTTCGGCGGAAGACATCGGCACGAAACGACGCTCCTGCACCGGCGGCCGGGCGAGGATTTCGTCGGCAGCCTTGGCAAGCGCCTTGGATTGCGCGGTGACCGAGGTGCGGACGGTGTCCATCACCTGGTTTTGCCGGTTGACGAGATCGGCAGCGCCGCCATCCGGAACCGGCGCGATGAAGCCGAGCGACAGGTCGTCCGCCGCGCGACGGATCGACGGTGCGATCGAGGTCTGCGCGAGCGAGGTGATGACGCCGGTCAGCGCCACGGCTTCGGTGAAAAACTGGTCGGCGCGCGGCTCGATCGTGCCCGGCGCGGAAACCAGCGAACGCATTGTCTCAAGCCGTTTCTGGCCCTGGGCGAAGAGGCCGTCCACCTGCTCGCGCGAGGCATCGATGTTGGCTGTAAGCGACTTCATCTGCGCCGACATCTGGCTGAGAAGCTGCACGACGCTCCCCGATCCGGTCGTGCCGGTGAGCGAACCGGACTGGCGCTCGACCCCCGCGAGCTGGGCGAAACGTTCGGACGCGCGCTGGATATCCGGCAGCAGGTTTTGGGCCGCGAGTGCGTTCTGGTGGGCGCGGTCGAGATCCGCGGTATAGTCCTCGACCGTCTCGGAAAGATGCTGCTCCACGGCAGCGGAACCGGCAAGCGCCGCCGCATTCAGCCAGCTCGACATGGCAAGGATCATCGCAGCACCGACCGCCATGACGCCGAGCATGGCGGTGCGGCCGCCACGGCTCGTCACATGCGGGTAGAACCGGGCCATATAGGACCAGAAGGCATAGATGCCGACCGAGACCGAGGCGGAGTAGATGACCGCTGCAAAGAACACGGCCGTCGGCGACCCGTCGAGAATGCTGCGTGCCCCGAGATAGGTATAGACGCCGGAGGCGAGCGCCAGCACGGCGAGCGCGAAACGGGTCATCGTCTCGACGGCCGCGACGCCGTCATGCAAGCGTTGAGTTGCGCCTAGCGCCATGAACTGTCTCCGAAAGGCGAATTCCAAAAGGAATGTATTCCTTAACAGAGGATGAGAACTCGGCGGAATAAAGGCCGCTTTGGAGTTACACTATGGCGAAAACCCTTGTGGAGCAGGGTTTTTGCATCACTACGTGGCCCGGCAAAGCTCAGCTGAGCGTGAAGGCAATATAAAGCAGCGACAGCGCGATGATCCACAGCGCGACGCGTCCCGAACGATTGTGTCGCGCCTCCGACTTGCCGATGGCCTCTGTGGTCTCAGGATCGAAGCGCAGGCCGTGCTCGCTCATATAGACGAGTTCCTGGTGTAGCGTCTCCGTCTTGGCGGCGATCTCCGGCAGGGCTTCGGCGAGCTTGACGGCGGCTTTCACCCCGTCGCGCAGGTCCGAGACGATGCGTTTCGGCCCGAGATTGTCGCGGATCCATTGGCCGACGACCGGTTCTGAAGCCTTCCACATGTTGAAGCGCGGATCGAGCATGCGCGACACGCCCTCGACCACGACCATGGTCTTCTGCAGCAGGATCAGTTCGGTGCGGGTCTGCATCTCGAACAGGTCGGTCACCTCGAAGAGCAGCGCCAGGAGCCGCGCCATCGAGATCGTTTCGGCCGGCTGGCCGTGGATCGGTTCGCCGATTGCGCGGATCGCCTGGGCGAAGCTCGCCACGTCGTGATGGGCGGGTACATAGCCCGCTTCGAAATGCACTTCCGCGACGCGCAGATAGTCGCGGGTGATGAAGCCGTAGAGGATTTCGGCGAGGAAGCGACGCTCTTTTTTGCCCAATCGCCCGACAATGCCCATGTCGACGGCGACGACCGTGCCGGCGGTGTCGACGAACAGATTGCCGGGATGCATGTCCGCATGGAAAAAGCCGTCCCGCAGCGTGTGGCGCAGGAAGGACTGGATCAGCACCTCGGCGAGCTTTTCGAGATTGTGGCCGGCGGCGCGAAGAGCCGCAACATCCGACATCTTGACGCCGTCGATCCATTCCATGGTGATAACGTCGCGGCCGGTGCGTTCCCAGTCGACCAACGGCACTCGGAACCCGGGATCCTCCTTGGTATTCTCGGCAATCTCCGAAAGCGCCGCGGCCTCCAGACGCAGGTCCATTTCCACCTTGGTGGTCTGTTCGAGCGTCCGCGTCACCTCGATGGGCCTTAAGCGCCGGCTGGAGCGCATGAAGCGTTCCTGCATACGCGCCAGGAGATACATGCTTTCGATGTCATGGGCGAAGCGCTGGCGCACGCCCGGGCGCACCACCTTGATGGCCACTTTCCTGTCATTGACGACGCCGGGATGGACCTGGGCGATCGAGGCCGCGGCGATCGGTTCGTCGAAGGAAGAATAGAGATCGCCGATCGTTCGGCCGAGCGATGCCTCGACCGCCGCTTTCGCAATCGCGGTCGGGAAGAAGGCCATCCGGTCCTGCAGCATGGCGAGATCGACGGCCCAGTCGACGCCCACCACATCCGGACGGGTCGCAAGGAACTGGCCAATCTTGACATAGGAAGGCCCCAACCGGTCGACGGCTCGGGTCAGGCGCTCGCTGCGCGCCTGCGTTTTGGAGCGGAACCGCGCCAGGGGCTCCACCAGAGCCTTGATGAGGCCGACGGAGGGCGGCATGTCCTGGGTCGGCAGTGCCGATACCACGCCCTCGCGCACCAGAACCCAGCCGACGCGGGCAAGCCGGAAATAAGCGCCGATCGTGCTCATGCGTTCAGAGTTTCCAGCCGGAATGCAGCGCCGCGATGCCGCCGGTATAATTGGTGTAGGTGACGCGCGAAAAACCCGCATTGCGGATCATCGCGGCGAAATTCTCCTGGTTCGGAAATTTCCGGATCGATTCCACCAGATATTGATAGGGCTCCGCCTCGCCGGTGATCATCTTTCCGAAGCGCGGGATCGCCTTGAACGACCATTCCTCGTAGAAGCGCTCGAGAAGCGGCATCTCGACTTCTGAAAATTCCAGCACCAGCAGCCGTCCGCCGCGCTTCAGCACGCGATAGGCCTCCTTCAGAGCCACGTCGATATGCGGCACGTTGCGGATGCCGAAGGCGATCGTGTAGGCGTCGAAGGAGTTAGCCTCGAAGGGCAGGGACTCAGCGTTGGCCTCGACGAAGGCGAGGTTTTCGGAAAGACGTTTCTTCTCAGCGCGCTCGGCCCCGACAGCCAGCATCGAGCCGTTGATGTCGAGCACGGTCACATGCGCCTTGCGGTCGGAAGCCTCCACGATGCGGAAAGCGATATCGCCCGTGCCGCCTGCCACGTCCAGGGTTTTATAGCCGACGTCCTTTCTCGGATTGAGCGAGGCGATCAGCGCATCCTTCCAGACACGGTGCATGCCGGCCGACATCACGTCGTTCATCACGTCGTAGCGTTTGGCGACCTTATGGAAGACGTCGTTGACGAGACCCTGCTTCTCGCCGTCGGCGACCTTGCGGAAGCCATAGGACGTTTCCATCCCGCCGTCGGCGCTGGTACGAGCTTCAGTCATCGGTGAACTCCTAACGTCTCTCTTCTGGTCGGCGACCATAGCGAAATCGCTCATCCCACGCTATCTGTGGCGCGTGTCATTACATGGGTGCGACATCCGGTCCGGTCTATAGACCAGGCGCGATGTCGTTGAAACAGGAAGTTAGTCAATCATGCCCGAATTGCCAGAGGTGGAAACCGTCCGGCGCGGTCTCGCCCCGGCAATGGAAGGTGCGGTGATCGCCAGGCTGGAGCTCAACCGTCCGGACCTGCGCTTTCCGCTTCCGGAGAATTTCGCCAATGCCGTCAACGAACGCCGCATCGTCTCGCTCGGCAGGCGCGCCAAATACCTGCTGATCGACCTGGAGGACGATCTCACCGTGATCAGCCATCTCGGCATGTCGGGATCGTTTCGGATCGAGAACGATGCGCTCGCCGAGTTCCACCATCCGCGTTCGAAAGATCAGAAACACGATCATGTCGTCTTCCATCTGAGACAGAATGAAGGCCTGCTGCGCGTCATCTATAATGACCCGCGCCGCTTCGGCTTCATGCAGCTGTGGAAGCGCAGCGAGCTCGATCTTTATCCGGCCTTTGCCGAGCTCGGGCCGGAGCCGACCGGCAACGCGCTCGATGCGGACTATCTGGCGGCAAGGTTGGCGGGCAAGAGCCAGCCGCTCAAGGGCGCGCTCCTCGACCAGACGGTGATCGCTGGCCTCGGCAATATCTATGTCTGCGAGGCGCTGTGGCGCGCGCATCTGTCGCCGAAACGCGCGGCCGGCAGTGTCGTTACCAAGACCGGCAGGCCGAACAAGGAGCTGGTCCTCCTCAATCAGTCGATCCGCGACGTCATCGCCGATGCGATCGCCGCCGGAGGTTCGTCGCTGCGGGACCATATCCAGACGGATGGTTCTCTCGGTTATTTCCAGCACTCCTTCTCCGTCTACGACCGGGAAGGCGGCGCTTGCCGCACGCCGGGCTGCGGCGGTACCGTCGCGCGCATCACCCAGGCGGGCCGCTCCACATTCTATTGCCCGGCCTGCCAAAAATAACCGCCGCCAAAAATAACCGCTGCCCAGAGACACAGAGCAGAAGAGGAGACATTCGATGAGCTATGAAACCCTGTTGACCGAAACCCGGGGCGCCGTCGCGCTCATCACCCTCAATCGGCCGAAGGCGCTGAACGCTCTGAATTCGACCGTCATGGCCGAATTGACGGAGGCGCTTTTCGCATTCGGCAAGGACGAGGCGATCGGCGCAATTGTGCTCACCGGCTCGGAAAAGGCCTTTGCCGCCGGCGCCGATATCAAGGAAATGCAGGGCATCGATTTCGTCGAAGCGTATGTGAACGACTTCATCTCCGGCTGGGAGGCAATCGCCGCGACCCGCAAGCCGATGATTGCCGCCGTCTCCGGTTTTGCGCTCGGCGGTGGTTGTGAGCTCGCCATGATGTGCGATTTCATCATCGCCTCGGAAACCGCGAAGTTCGGCCAGCCGGAGATCACGCTCGGCGTCATTCCCGGCATGGGCGGTTCGCAGCGACTGACCCGAGCGGTCGGCAAGGCGAAGGCGATGGACATGGTGATGACCGGCCGGATGATGGACGTGGCGGAAGCGGAGCGGGCAGGGCTCGTGTCGCGCATCGTTTCGCCGGAGCGGTTGATCGACGAGGCAGTCGAGGCGGCCGCAAAGATCGCCTCCTTCCCGCGCGCCGCGGTGCTGATGGCAAAGGAGGCCGTCAACCGTTCCTTCGAGGGCACGCTTGCCGAAGGGCTGCGTTTCGAACGGCGGCTTTTCCATTCCTTGTTTGCGACCGCCGACCAGAAGGAAGGCATGGCGGCCTTCGTGGAAAAGCGCAAGCCGCAGTTCTCCAACCGATAAATCGTGCAACAGCGGATGGTCATCCACCAAAATGCGCGTTGACTGGGGCGGGTATTCCGGTTATATGCCCGCCCACAGTTGGGAAAGCCTGATCATGGCTTCCTCTATTGCTCCCGAATTGCTGGATTGATGGTCGCAAGGACCGGCGCGGCAACGGCGGAGTTTGGTTCGAATTCGTAGAGAGGCATGAAATGGCCAATACAACTTCGGCGAAAAAAGCGACCCGCAAGATCGCTCGCCGTACTGCAGTCAACAAGTCCCGCCGCTCGCGCGTTCGCGGCTTCATCCGTAAAGTCGAGGAAGCCATCGCTTCCGGCGATGTGGCCGTTGCTGCCGAAGCCCTCAAGGCTGCCCAGCCGGAAATCCAGCGCGCCGCCACCAAGGGCGTGCTTCACAGCAACACGGCATCCCGCAAGGTGTCCCGTCTTGCTGCACGTGTGAAGGCCCTTTCGGCCTAATTAATTTCACAAACTGTATCATAATGAAGCCTGGTCGTTCCGACTGGGCTTTTTGTGATTCTCTCAGGCCTCCTTATATTTATCCGGCTCATTAACAATTTCGTGTCATCGGCGTGACAGAAAATAGACTTAAATATCAAATGCTTACTGGAGGTCTATGAGTCTGTAGGTGACTTTGGGGGCCATCAAATGCCCTCGGATCGAGTCAAGAACATTTTTATTTTTTCTGTGAACAATCGTTCAGAATGTATGTCCTTTTTGAATCCCATTGATTCAACAGCGATTCTCCATGAATGCCTCTGTGACATTCAAATCACGCTCGCGGAGTCAACGCCCGGCTCTTAATTTTGCGTAAAATTCATCATTGATCTTGGCATTTGATCCTGCCTAAATGCCCTTCAGCAAGGGGCGCGGGGATTACTTCAGAGGCTGCCGATAACCGTCAAAGTGAAGGACGGGAAGCAGGCTTTTGCCCTTTGCAACGGGGATAAATTCTCCCGTTTTCCTGATAACCATCGGTTGTGGTCCGGAAATTGGCATTTCCGGAAGCGGTCGGTCTTTGTCAATGCGAATCCGGGTCCTGTATCCGGACCAAGGAGGTGGAAGAGTTCGGACGGCTCATGATGAGGATGAGAGCGTTCGTATATGTGGGGTGGCTCCTGCAAGCGCAGACCGTTCACGAGGCGGGCTGGGCGGGACTTTTGATCGGCTGCGAGGACGAGAGAGAGTTTTAAAAAAAGGGGACGGGCGGCGACGGTTCTCAATGATTGGGAATGGTTTTGCTATGCCTTGAAACGATGTTTGTTCTGGCGGCGTTAACGAGAACCGCCAGGCTACTAGATTTGGAAGGCGGCGAATTATGCATATGAATACTATATCGGCCCGTGCAGGTAATGGGGACCACGCACGGCAAGGATTTGATTCAAGTTGCTCCCAGGCGGCAGGGGAAACGACGGAGATGAAGCATAATGCTCTTTTTGAGCGGTTTAGCACGCGTTTGAAGGCACAGGTCGGCCAGGATGTTTATGCGAGCTGGTTCGGACGCCTGAAGCTGCATTCCGTTTCGAAGAGCGTTGTTCGGCTCACGGTTCCGACCACTTTTCTGAAATCCTGGATCAACAATCGCTACCTCGATCAGATCACCACCATATTCCAGGCGGAAGACGCGGAGATCCTGAAGGTGGAAATCCTGGTGCGCAGCGCAAGCCGCAACACCAAGGTACTTGTGGCAGGTGAAGAGCGCACTCTTGCGCCGGAGCCCGTCGTCGCAACCTCCTTCCCGCGCTCTCAGGCTCCCCGCGAGATCGGCAAGATTGCCGCTTTCCCGTCGCCGTCGGCTTCTCCTGCCCGTTCGGCCCACGTTCCAGGCCCGCTGTTCGGCTCACCGCTCGATAGCCGCTTTACCTTTGATACGTTCGTGGAAGGTCCGTCGAACCGGGTAGCGCTTGCTGCCGCCAAGACGATCGCCGAAGCTGGCGCCAGCGCGGTCCGTTTCAATCCGCTGTTCATTCATTCCGGCGTCGGCCTTGGCAAGACGCATCTTCTGCAGGCGATCGCCAATGCGGCGGTCGGCAGCGAGCGCATGCCGCGGGTCGTCTACCTGACGGCGGAATATTTCATGTGGCGTTTCGCGACCGCGATCCGTGACAATGATGCACTGACGCTAAAGGACTCGCTTCGCAATATCGATCTGCTGATCATCGACGACATGCAGTTCCTGCAGGGCAAGATGATCCAGAACGAGTTCTGCCATCTCCTGAACATGCTGCTCGACAGCGCCAAGCAGGTGGTGGTTGCCGCCGACCGTGCGCCCTGGGAGCTGGAATCGCTCGATCCGCGCGTTCGTTCACGTCTGCAGGGTGGTGTGGCGATCGAAGTCGAAGCGCCGGATTACGAGATGCGTCTCGAAATGATCAAGGGCCGCCTGGCGACTGCCCGCCAGGACGATCCGTCGCTGGATATCCCGGCGGAAATCCTCAGCCACGTGGCGAGAAATGTCACCGCCAGCGGTCGCGAACTGGAAGGCGCGTTCAATCAGCTCCTGTTCCGCCGTTCCTTCGAGCCCTCCCTTTCGATCGAGCGTGTCGATGAACTGCTCGCCCATTTGGTGGGTGCCGGCGAGGCCAAGCGCGTCCGCATCGAGGACATCCAGCGCATCGTCGCCCGCCATTATAATGTGTCGCGCCAGGAACTGGTCTCGAACCGCCGCACCCGCGTCATCGTCAAGCCGCGCCAGATCGCCATGTATCTGTCGAAGACGCTGACGCCGCGCTCCTTCCCGGAGATCGGGCGTCGTTTCGGCGGCAGGGACCACACGACCGTCCTGCATGCCGTCCGCAAGATCGAGGAGCTGATTTCGGGTGACACGAAGCTCAGCCACGAGGTAGAACTGCTGAAACGGCTGATCAACGAGAACAACGCTTAAAATCCATGTTTCTGCTTTCTGTTGCAATGATCTGGGCCGTGGCGTGCATAACGCCAGGGCCCAACACGCTTCTGGTCATGCGTTATGCGCTGACCGCGCCGCGTCGCGTGCCGATTCTCGCGGCAATGGGGACCATTACAGGCACGTTCTGCTGGGGTCTTGCCGGGTGGCTGGGGATCAACGTCCTCTTCCAGGCGGCACCTTTCGCCTATGTGGCGTTGAAGATCGTCGGCGGACTTTATCTTGTCTGGCTCGGATTGAAGATATTCCTGGATGCGCGAAAGTCGCGCCAGTCGGCTGATATAGCGGCGGCGCGTATCGACGTGCCGCTCAAGACCGCCTATCGCATGGGCCTGGTGACTAATCTTGCCAATCCGAAATCGGCGCTGTTCGTTGCCAGCCTTTTTGCCGCGACCATGCCGGTCGGAACGCCCTTCCTCTATGGCTTGGCGGCGATCGCGGTCATGGTCACCGTTTCGACCATCTATTATTCTTTTCTCGTCGCGCTGATCACTCACCGGACGGTGGCCGCAGCCTATCTGAAGGCAAAGAAGAAGATCGATCTGGGCGTCGGCATGGTTTTTGTCGGCTTTGGCACCAAGCTGCTGATGTCGCAGCGCTGAGGATCACGAATGGCCATGGAAAAGGATCCGACGGCGAGCTTCTACAGCGAAAACGCGGTGGCTTACGCGGAGAGCTCCGCACCAAATACACGCCGCCTCGATAGCTTCCTGTCGAAACTTGTGCCTGGCGCTGCCATCCTCGAACTCGGCTGCGGCAGCGGGCGGGATAGCGCGGCCATGATCGCGCGGGGTTTCGACGTCACGCCCACCGATGGCACGCCGGAGATGGCGCAGGAAGCCGCCAAACATCTGGGCAGGCCGGTTAGCGTGCTCCGTTTCGGGGATATCGACGCGGTCTCGGCTTTCGATGGCATATGGGCCAATGCCTGCCTGCTGCATGCACCACGGGCGGAACTCGGCGGCATCCTCGGCCGCATCCACGAGGCCTTGCGCCCCGGCGGCGTCTTCTATGCGAGTTTCAAGGCTGGCGAAGCCGAGGGGCATGACGGCCTCGGGCGTTATTACAATTACCCGTCCAAGGCCTGGCTAAGTGCGGCCTACGGGGCTTTCGCCTGGACATCCGTCGATATCGATGAGGTACAGGGCAGCGGCTACGACAAGAAGCCGACCGACTGGCTGCATGTCCTGGCGGTAAAAGCTTAAGCGCCGGGTTTTCAGCAGGCGAGATCGGCCACGACAGCGTCGAGGATCAGCATACCGGACGGCGTGCAGCGCAGCCGCGAGTTGCCGATCCGCTCGATGAAGCCATATTCCAGCAACCTTTCCTCGCGGATCGGGTCGGGGTCCCGGCCGGAAAGCTGCTGCCAGCGGGCGAGGTCGACGCCTTCCCGCAGGCGCAGGCCCATCAGCAGCAATTCGTCGGCCTGTTCTTCGAAGCCAAGGATTTCTTCGTCCAGCATCCCGTGGCCGACGCGTTCCACCTGTTCCAGCCAGGTTTCCGGACGACGTTCGGTGGAGGTCGCGATCTTGTTTCTGCCACGCATCAGCCGACCGTGGGCGCCGGGTCCGATGCCTGCATAGTCGCCGTAACGCCAATAGGTCAGGTTATGGCGGCTTTCAGCACCGGGGCGGGCGTGGTTGGAAACCTCGTAGGCTGGCATGCCGAACCCCTCGGTGATCTGTTGGGTCGCCTCGTAGAGGGCAGCCGACTGGTCGTCATCCGGCACGATCAGCTTGCCGGCCTTGTGCAGGCCATAGAAGGGCGTGCCTTCCTCGATGGTGAGCTGGTAGAGCGACAAATGGTCGACCGCGTAGGAAACCGCTTCCTTCAGCTCCGCTTCCCAGGCCTCGACCGTCTGTTTCGGCCGGGCATAGATGAGATCGAAGGACATGCGCGGAAAGATCTCCCGCGCCAGTTTGATGGCCTTCAGCGCATCGGCAACGTCATGCAGCCGACCGAGGAATTTGAGGTCCGGATCGTTGAGCGCCTGTACGCCGAGCGAGACGCGGTTGACCCCGGCAGCGCGATAGCCGCGGAAGCGGGTCGCCTCGACGCTGGAAGGGTTGGCCTCCATGGTGATCTCGATGCCGTCGGGCACATGCCAATGCCTGGCAATGCCGTCGAGGATCGCCGAGACCGTGGTGGGGTCCATCAGAGACGGCGTGCCGCCGCCGAGGAAAATACTGGTGACGGTTTTCGGCCCGCTCATCCGCCGCATCACTTCCATCTCCTTCAGGAAGGCGGCGGTGAAACGCGGCTGGTCCACGGGCTGATGGCGTACATGACTGTTGAAGTCGCAATAGGGGCACTTGGCCGCACAGAATGGCCAATGCACATAGACGCCAAAGCCCGGCTCGCCGGTATCGGGCAGAAGGGTGTCGCGCAGAAGAGGAGCGGCCGAGTTCAAAATGCCTCAAGCCTCCAGGCAGGTTTCGACGAAACGCTTGAAGGCGCGGGCGCGATGCGAAAGCGCTTCCGGTTCGCCAGGTTTCCAGCCGTGTTTCTGATCACTACTCATTTCACCGAAGGTAATATCATAGCCTTCTGGTTGGAAGACCGGGTCATAACCAAAACCCTGGGTGCCGCGCGGCGGCCACACTACGGCGCCTTCCACTTCGCCCCGGAACATTTCCGTGTGTCCGTCAGGCCATGCGAGACAGAGAACGCTGACAAAGCGGCAACCGCGTTGTTCCGGCTTGGTCGCGCCGCGTTCTTCGAGCGCCTTCTCGACCTTTTCCATCGCCATCTGAAAATCGCGGCTGCCATCCTCACGTTCCGCCCAGTTGGCGGTGTAGACACCCGGCGCGCCGTCGAGCGCGTCGATGACAATACCGGAATCGTCAGACAGTGCGGGCAGGCCGGAGGCCCTGGCGGAGGCGAGTGCCTTGATCGCGGCATTTTCCTCGAATGTCGTGCCCGTCTCGTCCGGCTCTTCGAATTGCAATTCGGCGGCGGATTTGGCCGAGAAACCGAAGGGGCCGATCAGTTCGGCGATTTCGCGGATCTTTCCGGCATTGTGGCTGGCGACCACGATCGTCTTGGTATCGAGCTTGCGCATGATAATTCCTATTCGATATTCCAGAGCCTGGGCTCTGCGCATTCCAGGCTGTTGCCGGCCGGATCGCGGAAATAGATTGAGCGGGCACCGTTCGGCCAGCGGAAATCGCTTTCGATGGCAATCCCTGCCTTGTTGAGCTTTTCCTTGATCAAGTCAATCGCGTCGCCCGTCATGCGAAAGCAGACATGTCCCGGTCCCGTCGCGCCATGTGGCGGTACGGGCAGCGCATCGGCGGGCGGTGGCTTGATCGTCTCAGCCGGATTGAAGATCAGCAGGATCCCCGGCCCACAACGGAAGAACACATGTCTGGTACCGGCGCGCAGCACCTTCTCAAGGCCGAGAATGCCGCCGTAGAACGCTTCGGCGGCATCGAGATCATCGGCGTAGAGCGCGGTTTCGAGAATGCCCTCAATCAAACCGCACCTCTTTCAGGTTCAGGCAATCGCCTGCTTCTGCATCGCCACCAGTTCCTGGGTGCCGTCCTGAGCGAGCGCCAGCAGCTTCAGGAACTCCTCCTGGCTGAAGGGCTTGCCTTCCGCCGTACCCTGCACCTCGACGATGCCGCCGGAACCGGTCATGACGAAATTGGCGTCCGTCTCGGCAGCCGAATCCTCGATATAGTCGAGGTCGATTACCGGCTGGCCGGCAAAGATGCCGCAGGAGATCGCCGCGACATGGTCCTTCAGCACCTTGTCGACCTTGGTCATCGAGCGGGCTTCCATCCACTTCAGGCAGTCGTAGAGCGCAATCCAGCCACCGGTGATCGAGGCGGTGCGCGTGCCGCCATCCGCCTGGATGACGTCGCAGTCGATGGTGATCTGCTTTTCGCCGAGTGCTTCGAGATCGATGACGGCGCGCAAGGACCGACCGATCAGGCGCTGGATTTCCTGGGTGCGGCCGCCCTGCTTGCCGCTGGCGGCTTCGCGCTTCATGCGGTCGCCGGTGGCGCGCGGCAGCATGCCGTATTCGGCCGTCACCCAGCCTTTGCCGCTGTTGCGCAGCCACGGCGGCGTCTTTTCTTCAAGACTCGCGGTGCAGAGCACATGCGTGTCGCCGAACTTCACGAGGCAGGAACCTTCCGCGTGCTTGGAGAAATTGCGCTCGAACGAGACCTTGCGCATCTGGTTCAACTGTCTGCCTGAAGGCCGCATGCTTCACTCCCTGGATTTCTGTTTCCGCCTTCTAAGGCCCCGGCCGAGCTTTTGCAAAGAAAAAGCCCTGATGAGTGTGCAAGCGAATGATCCTGGCTGGCGCAATTTTCCCTTTGGAGAAGGCGCGTCGAATGACTATATTTTGTCGAATGATCAACGGAACGGTGAAGGTCTAGATGGGATTTTCGGCATCGACGGGTAGGGACAGCGGCTCTGTGCTCGATGACCGTTCGCGCGAAATTTTCCGCCGCATCGTGGAAAGCTACCTGGAAAACGGTGAGCCACTCGGTTCCCGCAATCTTTCACGGCTGCTGCCCATCTCCTTGTCGCCGGCTTCGGTGCGCAATGTGATGAGCGATCTCGAGGAGCTCGGCCTCATCTATTCCCCGCATATCAGCGCCGGGCGCCTGCCGACCCAGTCGGGGCTCCGGTTTTTCGTTGACGCCTTCATGCAGGTCGGGGACCTGTCGGCCGAGGAACGTGCCAATATCGACCGGCAGATCCGCCCGGCCGACCGAGATCAGCCGATGGAAAGCCTGATGGCGGAGGCTAGCCGCATGTTGTCGGGGGTCTCGCGCGGCGCCGGCATCGTCATTACCACCAAGAGCGATCCGGTTCTCAAGCATGTCGAGTTCATCCGCCTGGAGCCGACCAAGGCGCTCGCCGTGCTGGTCGGCGATCACAACCAGGTCGAAAACCGCATCATCGAATTGCCCGCCGGCGTGACCTCGTCGCAGCTGACCGAGGCGGCGAATTTCCTCAATGCCCACCTGAGCGGCCAGACCCTGCCGGAACTGCGTGGCCAGTTGAAGACCCTCAAGGACCAAGTCCAGGGCGAGCTTTATGCGCTCTCGCAGGAACTGGTCGAGCGCGGTCTTGCGGTCTGGTCCGGCGACAGCGAGGAAGGAAAGCCGACCCAACTGATCGTCCGCGGCCGGGCCAATCTGCTCGAAGGCCTGGCGGATGTTGCCGATCTCGATCGTTTGCGGCTGCTTTTCGATGATCTCGAAAAGAAGGACAGTCTGATCGAGATTCTTGATCTCGCCGAAAAGGGGCCGGGCGTCCGGATCTTCATCGGCTCGGAAAACAAGCTGTTTTCGCTTTCCGGCTCGTCGCTCATCGTGGCGCCTTATCGCGACGGCGAGGACCGCATCGTCGGTGCCGTCGGTGTCATCGGGCCGACGCGGCTCAATTATTCCCGCATCGTGCCGATGGTGGATTACACCGCGCAGCTGCTTGCCAGGCTGTCGCGCTGAATTTTGCGGCCGGACCGGCCCAAGTTTCCCAGCAAGCCTTGATTTTTCCACCTTAAACCTCGATATCGGGCACAAATCCAAGCCCGTAAATCGAAGTCAAGAATAACCGGAGACCGTCATGACCGACGAAACCAACAAGAACGGACCTGACGCAACTGCCGCGGAGAACGCCGCGGAAGCCGTAGCATCTGCTCTTGAGGACGCGGCCAACCAGAAGAATGCCGAGGCGCCTGCCGCCGAACCTGATCCGCTGGAATTGCTGAAGGCCGAAAACAACGAGTTGCGCGACCGCTTCCTGCGGCTTGCCGCTGAGATGGATAACTTGCGCCGCCGCACCGAACGCGAAATCAAGGACGCTAAGTCCTATGCGGCGGCCGGCTTTGCACGCGACATGCTCGCCGTTTCGGACAACCTGCGCCGGGCGCTGGACGCCGTGCCGACCGAAATGCGCGCCACGGCAGATGCCTCGCTGACCACGCTCCTGGAGGGCGTCGAGATGACTGAACGCTCGATGCTGTCCGCTCTGGAGCGCCACGGCGTGAAGAAGATCGATCCTGAAGGCCAGAAGTTCGACCCGAACTTCCACCAGGCGATGTTCGAAATCCCGAACCCTGCTGTCCCGAACAATACCGTCGTCCAGGTCGTCCAGGCTGGTTTCACCATCGGTGAACGCGTGCTGCGGCCCGCTATGGTCGGTGTCGCAAAAGGTGGACCGAAGGCGGAAGCCTCTGCAGAAGCCGCCGGTGAGAAAAGCGCCTGAAGTCTTTGAGGAGCAGGCGATGAGCCTGCTTCTCATTCTAGGCCGGACACTCCCGTTGGTGTTTGCTCGTTGGACTGGCGATTGTTCCTGATCCGTTGAGTTTCCACGCATAATCCCCGCGGAATGCGGCTCAAAAACAAAACCGCCCGGCGCTTTGACAGCGGCCGGGCGGTTCGTTTCGTCCCCACGAATGCATATGCCGTCAGGCGGCGTGGTTGGCCTGCTCCTCGTTGAGGAATGCATAGATCGCCGAAGCGGAATCGGTTTTGCGCAGCTTGGCGACAAGGTCCTGGTCGCGCAACACGCGGGCAATACGCGACAGGGCCTTCAGGTGATCGGCGCCCGCGCCTTCGGGTGCCAGCAGCAGGAACACCAGATCGACCGGCTCGTCGTCGAGCGCTTCGAAATCGACCGGCGCTTCAAGGCGCGCGAAAATACCCTTGATCGACGAGATGCTGTTGAGCTTGCCGTGCGGGATGGCGATGCCGTGGCCGACGCCGGTGGAACCGAGCCGCTCGCGCTGCAGGATGATGTCGAAGATTTCTCGTTCGCTCACGCCCGTCAACTTGGAAGCCTTGGCCGCCAGCTCCTGCAATAGCTGCTTTTTGGAGTTTACCTTTAGGGCAGGAATAATCGCATCTTGCTGCAGCAAATCTGCCAATGCCATTCTCTTCATCCTTCGTGCCGCAAGAGCTTGTGCCCTAGGCGAAGGGGAGCGCCGTCTCCGACGCTCTCCCCAAGTTGTTAGTTCTTGATATTGGTGGAATCGATCCAGCCAATATTGCCGTCATTGCGGCGGTACACAATGTTCAGATGTTCCTTGCCGGGGCTACGGAACAGAAGAACAGGCTCGTCTGTCATATCAAGTGCCATGACGGCACTTGCGACCGTCATCGTCTTCAACTGCTTCGAACTTTCCGCGACGATGGTCGGCGCGAAATCCTCGGGCACTTCCTCCCCTTCATCCGGTACGCTGTCCATAACAGTGTAGGCAACTTCCGCATAACCATTCACATGGTTGCCGGCATGATGATCCTTGAGCCGCCGCTTGTAGCGGCGCAGACGTTTTTCGATCCGCTGTGCTGCGGCATCGAAACTGATCTGCGGATCATTCGCCTCGCCAGCCGCATGCAGGACGATCCCGGTATCGAGATGCACCTTGCAGTCGGCAGAAAAGCGCGAACCAGCCTTTTCCACGATGACTTGGCCTGAGTAGCCTCCGTCGAAGTATTTTGTAACCGCTTCTCCGATTTGGTCCTCGATCCTTTGACGGAACGAATCGCCAATTTCCATATGCTTACCGGATACACGCACACTCATGGAGTTCTTCCTTCTTGTCGTGACTTGCGTGTTCCAGTCTACGCCAAGCCGTCCCCGCATCCAAGCCGTTCACATGCGACTGGGCCAAATTGCTGCAATCGATGCCTGTCTGGATAATGGGATACGTTTCGTGCCATGCCCCGTGCAGTTGCGGCGGGCTTCTAGCGCCCGATGTTTTAAATGTCAACGGCAGCGGACCTTTGGATTTCTACGTAGGCCTGTGGAAACCCGGGTGTTTCGCCGGTATCTCAGAACGCCGCGACCCCCGCGATCGCGCGCTTTTCGCGACGGCGCTGGACGGAAGAAGGAATGTTCATCGCCTCGCGGTACTTCGCGACGGTCCGGCGCGCGAGCTCGACCCCGCCGCGTTTCAGGCTGACGACGATATCGTCATCGGAGAGCACCGTCTCAGGCGTTTCCTGGGCGATCAGCAGGCGAATCCGATGGCGCACGGCCTCCGCCGAATGGCTGTCGCCGCCCTCTTCGGCCGAGCCGATCGACACCGTGAAGAAATATTTGAGTTCGAACAGCCCCCGCGGCGTCAGCATGTATTTGTTGGAGGTTACGCGGCTGACCGTCGATTCATGCATCTTGATCGCTTCGGCGACGGTCTTGAGGTTGAGCGGGCGCAGGTGATCGACGCCGTGCATCAGGAAGGCATCCTGTTGCCGGACGATTTCGGCGGCCACCTTCATGATCGTCTTGGCCCGCTGGTCGAGGCTGCGCGTCAGCCAATTGGCATTCTGCATGCATTCGGAAAGGAAGTTGTGGTCGTCCCCGTTTTTCGGGCAGTGCTTGGACACCGTCTGGAAATAGCTGTGGTTTACTAGGACGCGCGGGAGGGTGTCCGGATTGAGCTCGACCATCCAGCTGCCGTCGGGCGCCGCGCGCACGACGATATCCGGCGAAATCGTCTCAGACATGCCGCGCTCGAAGCCGGCGCCGGGCTTCGGGTTGAGGCAGCGGATTTCTGCCAGCATGTCGATGAGGTCTTCGTCGTCGACGCCGCAGATCTTTCGAAGCGAGGCGAAGTCGCGTTTGCCCAGCAGATCCAGATGTCTGATCAGCGCATCCATGGCCGGGTCGAGCCGGTCTTTTTCCCGAAGCTGGATTGCCAGACATTCGCTGAGCGATCGCGCGAAGACGCCCGGCGGATCGAGCGTCTGCAGCGAGCGGAGGATGGCTTCTACATTCTCGGCGCTTTTGCCGAGGCGGGCGGCGATCTCCTCGATATCGCCGAGCATATAACCGGCCTCGTCCAGCTGATCGACGAGATGCCGGGCAATCAGGCGGTCGGCCGCATCGACGATCAGGAAGGGGATCTGCTGGTTCAGGTGATCGCGTAGCGTCACCTGGCCGGCGACGAAATCATCCAGGTCGTAGTCTTCGCCGGCATCGCCGCCCGGCATCGATTTCCATTGGCTGAGCAGTTCCGGGGCGTCGGCGCGCCGCGCCGGGCCATCGTCGGGGAAGACGTTTTCGAAGCCCGTGTCGAGCCCTTCGCCAAGCCTTTCGGCGCTGATGGAGGAGGACCCCTCGTACCAGCCGCTATCGACTTCGGCCACTGCCGAACTCTCGCGGCCTTCGGTCGGGTCAAAGTCGTCGGCGGTTTCGAAGCCTGTTTCCGCGTCGTTTTCGCTCTCGTTTGACGTAATTTCGAGCAGCGGGTTCTTTTCGACTTCCTGGGCGATGAACTGGTTGAGTTCGAAATGCGTCATCTGCAGCAGCTGGATGGATTGCATCAGCTGCGGCGTCATCACCAGCGATTGGGTTTGGCGTAGGAAAAGATTAGCGGATAAACCCATGGCGGACGCGAAACTCCCGTGCAATCCCCTTGAACCACCCGGTCATGGATGGCGGACGCTCGTTTTCGGCCAAGCCCCCACAAGGCCAAATTTGCATCTGGCACAAGAATTGCTTTTTTGAAAGATTTGGTCAAGCGCTGCAGTGCGGGAAAGTAAATTTCTTTGGCGCGCTGCAGCGACCGGAGCAGCGTCTAGAGGCTGAACTTGTCGCCGAGGTAGAGGCGGCGGACGTCCGGGTTGTTGACAATGTCGTCCGCCCGGCCGTGGGTCAGCACTTCGCCCGCATGGATGATGTAGGCCCGGTCGATCAGGCCCAAAGTCTCGCGGACGTTGTGGTCCGTTATCAGAACGCCAATCCCGCGTGCCGTCAAGTGGCGCACGAGGTTCTGGATGTCGGAAACCGAAATAGGGTCGACGCCCGCAAAAGGTTCGTCGAGCAGCATGAAAGCGGGGTCGGTCGCCAGCGCTCGGGCAATTTCAAGGCGCCGGCGCTCACCGCCGGAAAGCGCAACGGCCGCCGTTTTCCGAAGCTGGCTGATATGGAACTCTTCCAGCAGTTCGTCGAGCTTGCGTTCCCGCTTGTCCTTGTCGGGCTCGTGGACTTCCAGCACCGCCCGGATGTTTTCTTCGACGGTCAGGCCGCGGAAGATCGATGCTTCCTGCGGCAGATAACCTACGCCCAACCGGGCGCGGCGATACATCGGCATGCGGGTGACTTCGTTGCCGTTGATCGCAATCATGCCTTCGTCCACCGGCACCAGGCCGGTGATCATGTAGAAGCAGGTCGTTTTGCCCGCGCCGTTCGGCCCGAGCAGTCCGACGGCCTCGCCACGGCGCACGACCAGCGACACGCCGTTGACGACGCGACGCGTGTCGTAGGTCTTCGAAAGCCCATGCGCGACAAGCGTGCCCTCGTAGCGCGCTTTATCGCGTACGACGAAGGGTTCGGGCGCGGACGGCTTCCTTGCCGACAGACTGGTGATGAACGGTATTTTCACGTCAAATGTCTATTATTGCTTCGGTCGCGATTTCGGATCGAGCAGGATCTCGACGCGCCCGCCACAGGCGTCAAGCTTGGCCTGGCCGGTTTCCATCAGGACGGTGAGTTTGCAGCCCTTGAAGACGTTGGGACCTTCAGACAGCACGACCTGCTTGCCCGAAAGCACGAAGGTCTGGGATTTCATGTCGAACTCGCCCTTCTCGGCGGTCGCCTGCTGCGTTCCCGAGGTCAGGAATACTGTCTCGTCGAGGAATATCTTGTCGATATTGGCGTTGCCCGAGGTCACCGAGCCACCTTCACCCGTATAAAGAACCGTCATCTTGCCCGCCTTCATCGTGGTCGTGCCCTGCACGACCTGGACGTTGCCGGTAAAATAGGCCTTCTTTTCCTGCTCCTTGATCTCGAGTTGGTCACTCTGGATCTGGATCGGTTGGTCGCCGGAAAGCTTCAGGCCTTCCATCTGGCTGGTGGTCGTCTGGGCATGTGCGGTCGCTGCTAGACAGGAAATAAATCCTGCCGCGATCAGAACTGCGGCATTGCGTTTAAGAAGGCGGCGATTGATCATGACGGCCGGGCTCTACTTGCCTTGGTTGCGGATGGTGGCTGGATCGAGATGGACGCGAACCTGGCCTTTGAAGGTGATGGTATGTCCCTTATCCGTTATCTTTAAAGACTCTGCAACGATAGAGCCTTCTTTCATGGCGATATCGACGTGCTCGGGTGAATTCATCACACCAGCATTGATATCGAGATGGGCGGACTTGAAGCGGGCGGTGATCCCGTTGCTCAGATTGACATCGAACGGGGAGTTGAGATCGAGCATGTCCGTGCCGCGGTCGAAGTCGGCGCCGGTCGCGATGACCCTCGCGATAACGTCGTCGTTGACCGGTACGGCGGCCTTGACGTCCTCGAGCGTGATCATATTCGAGTTCTTGATATCCTGCAGCGCACGGCTGGCGGTCATCGAGTAGCTGATGCCGTCCTTGTTGCGGCCAGAGATCGCCGGTCGTTCCATGACTATCTTGCCGTTTTCGATCCGCGCGTTTTCAATCGAAAGGTTTTCCGGCAGGTAGGCGCGGACGATTGAGATAGCGATGAAGGCGGCCGAAATCACGCCGGCCAGGATCGGCAGCAATATCTTGAGTTTACGCACGAGCGAGGAATGCGCCAGCGCCGCCTGGTAAGCACCCGCGCGCGGCTCCAGCGCCGCAGTAAAGCCTGCCGTTTTTCGAATATGCTGCAGCATGAGTGCCGGGTTGTTCCTTCTAGCTCGTCTCCATGCCCATCTCGGCAATGCCGATGGAACCGGTAGGAGCTTTGCTTTGTCCGCCAATATGGTTTTTATTCAATCAACAAACAATAATGGGCAACATAAAAACGTGATGTGAGCCGCTGCAAAACGCGCTAGAGAGCCTATTTAGCAACGACGGTTCGTCTCGAAGGGTGATTTATGGATCAAATGGCAATCGCGGACCGGCGCTCCCTGCGCCGCAAGCTGAGTTTCTGGCGGGTCGTTGCCCTTGTTTTCCTGGTCGGCATCGGTTTTGCGCTCTATCGTGCCGTTGCCGGCGAGAGCGGCGGATCCGCCTTGCCTCATGTCGCCCGCATCGAAATCTCCGGTTTGATCACCGATGACAAGGAATTGCTGGAGCGCCTCGCCAAGATTGCCGAAAGCAGCCAGGCCAAGGCGTTGATCGTCTCGATTTCCTCGCCGGGCGGGACGACCTATGGCGGCGAACGCATCTTCAAGGCGATCCGCAAGGTTTCCGAAAAGAAGCCGGTCGTTTCCGATATCCGCACGCTGGCCGCATCTGCCGGCTATATGATTGCCACCGCCGGCGACCAGATCGTCGCGGGCGAAAGCTCGATCACCGGTTCGATCGGCGTGATCTTCCAATATCCGCAGGTCGATGAGGTGATGAAGAAGGTCGGCGTCTCTCTAGAGGAGATCAAGTCGGCGCCGCTGAAGGCCGAGCCGTCGCCCTTCCATCCCGCGAGCGAGGAAGCCAAAACGATGATCCGCAGCATGGTGATGGACAGCTACGCCTGGTTCGTCGATCTCGTTGCCGATCGCCGCAAGATGCCGCGCGACGAGGTGCTGAAGCTCGCGGATGGCACCATCTTCACCGGTCGCCAGGCACTCAACGTCAAGCTGGTCGACAAGCTTGGCGGCGAGGAGGACATCCGCGACTATCTGGAATCACGGGGCATCTCGAAGGACCTGCCGATCGTGGACTGGAAGGAGCGCAAATCTTCCTCGTCCTTCTGGCTCGCGAGCGCCATCAGCGAGGTGTTGAACCTCTCCGGTCTCGGCCAGGCAATCACTCCCGACGTCCTTCGCATCTTCGGCGCCGACAAGTTGTTTCTTGACGGTCTTGTCTCCGTTTGGCAGGTTGGGCGCGGTTAAAAATCTAAACTTTTCAGGGGGCAACCGTGATCAAGTCAGAACTGGTGCAGATCGTTGCGGCTCGCAATCCGCATCTCTACCACCGCGACGTCGAGAACATCGTCAATGCCGTGCTCGACGAGATCACAGATGCCCTGGCAGGCGGAAATCGTGTCGAACTGCGAGGCTTCGGCGCGTTTTCGGTGAAGAATCGTCCCTCACGGTCCGGTCGCAACCCGCGCACCGGTGAGAGCGTGTTTGTCGAGGAGAAATGGGTTCCGTTCTTCAAGACAGGCAAGGAATTGCGCGAGCGCCTGAATCCGGGTCTCGACGACGAAGAGGATTGATCCTTCGGGCGCGGCTTTCGCCGCCCTTGAAACCCCACAAAGCGCGCCTATTCTGCAACAGATGCTGGTAAAACAGCAGACAGTCTGCTGCCGGAGATTCAGATGGATAAGTTCAAAAGGATCGTCTCGCTCGTGGTCTTCGTGCCGCTCGGCATCGTGCTGATCGTGCTCGCAGTCGCGAATCGCCAGATGGTCACCCTGGCGCTCAACCCCTTCCGGCCTGAAGACGGCATGTTGGCGGTCAGCGCACCCTTCTTTCTATTTCTGTTCCTGGCCTTGCTGATCGGCATGTTCATCGGCTCGTTCGTGACCTGGTGGAGCCAGGGCAAACATCGCAAACAGGCTCGCGTCGAAGCACGCGAAGCGGTCCGATGGCAGAACGAGCACAAGGCTGCCGTTGCTGGACGGCCGGCCTCGGCGCAACTTCCTTCGAAATGAATTCAGGCAAGGTAAATTAGGCTTGCGCGGCTTTGGCTACGACGGCCTTGTTGAAATCCGCGAAAAACTGGCCGGCGAGCTTCTGCGATGTCGAATCGATCAGTCGCGAGCCGAGCTGCGCGATCTTGCCACCCACCTGAGCTTTGGTGGAGTAACGAAGCAGCGTGTCGCTGCCGTCGTCGACCAGCGTGACAGTGGCGGAACCCTTGGCGAAACCTGCGATGCCGCCCTTGCCTTCGCCTGAGATCGTGTAGCTTTCCGGCGGGTTGATGTCGGAGAGGGTCACCTCGCCGGAAAAGCTCGCCGAGACCGGACCGACCTTCAGCTTGACGGTTGCCGAAAGCTCGGTTGGAGACTTCTGTTCGAGCGTCTGGCAACCGGGGATGCACTGGCGAAGGATTTCCGGATCGTTCAACGCCGCCCAGACCACTTCGCGAGGTGCTGCAATACGTTCTTCGCCGCCCATATCCATGTGATGATCCTCCGTCCACCGTTGCTAGACTTATTGCAAGGGCGATGATCTTTGCCAAGGGGGACAAAAGGCGGACACGCCGGGGCCTCAATAAAACACGCCGCCATAGGCTCCCCGGCTTTGAAGAATGGCCGGCAAATGCTATCTGCTGCCCAGGTCTCAAAAATCCAAGCGGATGAACGTATTGAAGAACAAGGAAAGGCGGCCGGGTGAAAAAGCCCGGAGCGAGGCCGGCAACAGGTCCTCCCGCGGGTACGCCGCCGCAAAACCAGCGGCAGTCAAGCAGGTCCCGCGGCTGCAGGAAAGGGCCGCGAAACCCGCGCCGGCCGCAGCACCGGCG
>NZ_JALBGW010000179.1:0-9125 GCF_023006485.1 Neorhizobium sp. BETTINA12A | reverse complement strand
CGCGACGGTTCGGGACTGCCAGGGCCTCGTCGCGACGCCGGGCCTCGTCGATGCCCGCGTCTATGTCGGCGAACCGGGCGCCGAACACACCGAAACGATCGAATCGGCGAGCCGGGCGGCAGCCGCCGGCGGCGTCACTTCCTTCATCATGATGCCGGACACCGATCCCGTGATCGACGATATCGCGCTGGTCGAATTCGTGCAGAAGACGGCGCGCGACAAGGCGGTCGTCAACGTCCATCCCGCCGCCGCCCTCACCAAGGGGCTGGCCGGCAAGGAGATGACCGAGATCGGCCTGCTGCAGCAGTCGGGCGCCGTCGCCTTCACCAACGGCCGGCATGGGCTTTCCGATACGCTACTCCTGCGCCGGGTGATGACCTATGCGCGCGAATTCGATGCGGTCGTCTCTCTGGAACTGCGCGAAAAATATCTCGGCAACGGCGTGATGAACGAAGGCCTGTTCGCGAGTTGGCTCGGCCTCTCCGGCGTGCCGAAGGAAGCCGAGATCATCCCGCTCGAACGGGACTTGAGGATCGCCGGCCTGACGCGGGCGAAATATCATGCGGCGAAGATTTCCGTGGCGGAATCGGCCGAAGCGATGCGCGTCGCCCGGGCCCGCGGCGCCAACGCCACCTGCGGCGTCTCGATCAACCATCTGGCGCTCAACGAGAACGACATCGGCGAATACCGCACCTTCTTCAAGCTGTCGCCGCCGCTGCGCTCCGAGGACGACCGCGTCGCGATGGCCGATGCGCTTGCCGACGGCACGATCGATATCATCGTCTCCTCGCACGATCCGCAGGACGTCGACACCAAGCGCCTGCCGTTTGCCGATGCCGAGGACGGCGCGATCGGGTTGGAGACGCTGCTCGCCGCAGCGCTGCGCCTGCACCATGACGGTCGCGTGCCGCTGATGCGGCTGATCGATGCGATGTCGACCCGGCCGGCGCAGATCTTCGGGCTTGATGCCGGCACGCTGAAGCCCGGCGCCAAAGCCGATATCACACTGATCGACCTCGATGAGCCTTGGATCGTTTCGAAGGATATGATCTTGTCGCGGTCGAAGAATACGCCGTTCGAAGACGCGCGATTCTCGGGCCGCGCCGTCGCTACCTATGTGGCCGGCAAGTGCGTCTACACGCTTTAAGGGGAGCAAGGGCGTGAGTGAACTCTTCAACTGGCAGATCACCCTGCCGATCGCGCTGGCCGCACTGGTGTTCGGCTATCTGCTCGGCTCCATTCCCTTCGGCCTGATCCTCACCCGTGCCGCCGGCCTCGGCGATATCCGTTCGATCGGATCGGGCAATATCGGCGCCACCAACGTGCTGCGCACCGGCAACAAGAAGCTCGCGGCCGCCACCCTGCTGCTCGACGCGCTGAAGGCGACCGCCGCGGCGCTGGTCGCCTGGTATCTCTTCGGAAAAGAAGCCGGGCTGCTGGCCGGTTTTGCAGCCTTCATGGGCCATCTCTTCCCGGTCTGGCTCGGCTTCAAAGGCGGCAAGGGCGTCGCCACCTATATCGGCACGCTGCTTGGCGTCGCACCGTGGATGGTGCTGGTGTTTGCGGCGATCTGGCTCGGCGTCGCCAGGATCAGCAAATATTCGTCGCTGGCCGCTCTGGTTGCAACCCTTGTCATTCCGGTTGTGCTGTGGTTCTTAAACGAGCCGAAGATCGCGCTGGTCATGGCCGTCATGACGGTGATTTCCTGGTGGAAGCACGAAGCCAACATCAAGCGGTTGATCGCCGGCACAGAAAGCAGGATCGGCCAAAAGGGATAGACCGGGGGAAACAATGCCGGACGGCAGCGCGAAACGAACAGGAATTGCGCTGACGGAGAGGCAGAGGATCGCCTGGCTGAGGCTGATCCGCTCCGACAATGTCGGCCCCGCCACATTCAGAGACCTCATCAATCATTGCGGTTCGGCGGAAAACGCGCTTGCCATGCTGCCAGAACTTTCCGCCCGCGGCGGAGCGACCAGGGGGATCCGGATTGCCGGTGTGCAGGAGGCCGAACGCGAGCTTGAGGCGGCGCATCGCTTTGGCGCTCGCTTCGTCGGCATCGGCGAACCCGACTATCCGCCGGCGCTCCGCCAGATCGAAGGCGCCCCACCGCTTCTGGCCATGAAGGGCGACCTTTCAGCCGCAACGCGCCCGTCCGTCGGTGTCGTCGGATCGCGCAACGCCTCTATATCCGGCGCCAAGTTCGCGGCGATGATCGCAAGGGATTGCGGCCGCGCCGGTTATACGGTGACGTCCGGCCTTGCCCGCGGCATCGATACCGCCGCCCATCGCGCCAGCCTGGAGACCGGAACGATCGCGGTGCTCGCCGGCGGGCTCGACCAGCCCTATCCGCCGGAAAACATCCCTTTGCTCGAGGAAATCACCGAGGGCACCGGCCTTGCGGTCAGCGAAATGCCGTTCGGCTGGGAACCCCGTGCGCGGGATTTCCCCCGCCGGAACCGGCTGATATCCGGCATTTCACTGGGGATCGTGGTGATCGAGGCGGCGGAGCGCTCGGGCTCGCTGATCACCGCCAGACTGGCGACCGATTTCGGACGGCTCGTCTTTGCGGTTCCCGGTTCGCCGCTCGATCCGCGCTGCCACGGCACCAACGGGCTCCTGAAACAGGGTGCGATCGTCACCACAGGATCGGCCGATGTGATCGAGGCGCTGGCGCCGCTGTCACAACTCGATCTCTTCAACCAACCGATGGTCGAAGAACCGAAGAAGGGCGGCGAAATGCTGCCGCCCAATGACGACGACCGGGCGGTCATCGTCTCGGCGCTCGGGCCGACACCAGTCGATGTCGACGACATCATCCGCCATACCGGTCTGCCCGCCTCATCCGTCTATCTCGTGCTGCTGGAACTCGATCTCGCTGCCCGGCTGCATCGCCACGCCGGCGGAATGGTGTCACTCGCGATGGAAGACTGAGCGGGGCCGCCGCCCCGCCTGGACGTCTCCCGCCTCCACATAGGCCATTTCGATGAGGTAGCAGAGCATGTCCGCGCCCTCTCCCAAGGCGACCTGCCGGAGTTCCCCCAGCATCTGCCTTATATAGGCGATATTTTCCCTGGTATCGTCCTCACGCCGGCCATTCGCCTCACCCCGAGAAACCATATTCCGTCCTGTCAAAAAAAGCCGATCGCGGTCCAAATAAATTCACCTTGAGGTATGCTGCGGACCATATCGCATTTATTTAAGATTGCAACTAATTGCATATCTTCTCCAGGTTGCACCTCGTTGTACCCTATAATTTGGCATACGCCCCTTGACCGCGAGGCAAACGCCCTCCATGTCGGGAGGTCAGATTTCCGCCTGGACCGCAACGGTGCCGGGCCAAGCCTCTATTGCAGAGAAGCAAAATGAATGTTGTCGTCGTAGAATCTCCTGCCAAAGCCAAGACAATCAACAAGTATCTCGGCTCCGGCTACAAGGTTCTCGCCTCTTTCGGCCACGTGCGCGATCTTCCGGCCAAGGACGGTTCCGTGCTCCCCGATCAGGACTTCGAAATGCTGTGGGAGGTCGATCCCGCGTCCCAGAAGCGGATGAAGGACATTTCCGATGCCGTAAAAGGCTCGGACGCCCTGTTCCTCGCGACCGACCCGGATCGCGAGGGTGAAGCCATTTCCTGGCATGTGCTCGATCTTCTCAGGAAGAAGAAGGTGATCGGCGACAAGCCGGTCAAGCGCGTCGTCTTCAACGCTATCACCAAGAAGGCCGTGCTCGATGCGATGGCCAATCCGCGCGATATCGACGTGCCGCTGGTCGACGCCTATCTCGCCCGCCGCGCGCTCGATTATCTGGTCGGCTTCAATCTGTCGCCGGTGCTGTGGCGCAAGCTGCCGGGGGCACGCTCGGCCGGCCGCGTGCAGTCGGTTGCGCTGCGGCTCGTCTGCGACCGCGAGTCGGAGATCGAGCGTTTCATCTCCGAAGAATACTGGAACCTGTCGGCTCTGCTGCGCACGCCGCGCGGCGACGAGTTCGAGGCCCGCCTCATGTCTGCCGACGGCAAGCGGCTGCAGGGCCGCTCGATCAAGAACGGCGAGGACGCCAACCGCCTGAAGGCGCTGCTCGACGGCGCCGCCTATGTGGTCGATACGGTCGAGGCGAAGCCCGTCAAGCGCAATCCCGGCCCGCCCTTCACCACCTCGACGCTGCAGCAGGCCGCCTCCTCCAATATCGGCTTCAACGCCTCGCGTACCATGCAGGTGGCGCAGAAGCTTTATGAAGGCGTCGATATCGGCGGCGAGACGGTCGGTCTCATTACCTATATGCGTACCGACGGCGTGCAGATGGCGCCGGAAGCGGTCGATGCTGCCCGCAGCGCCATCGTCGACCAGTTTGGACAGCGTTACCTGCCGGAGAAGCCGCGCTTCTATTCCACCAAGGCGAAAAACGCCCAGGAAGCCCACGAAGCGATCCGCCCGACCGAATTCACCCGCACCCCGGACCAGGTGCGCCGTTATCTCGACGCCGACCAGGCCCGTCTCTACGAGCTGATCTGGAAGCGCGGCATCGCCAGCCAGATGGCGTCCGCCGAAATCGAGCGCACCACGGTCGAGATCCTTGCCGACAACAAGGGCGAGAAGGCTGGCCTGCGCGCCGTCGGCTCGGTCATCCGGTTCGACGGCTTCCTCGGCGCCTATGTGGACAGCCGCGAGGACGCCGAAAAGGGCGAGGACGACGATGAAGATGGCCGCCTGCCCGAGATCAATGCCCGCGAAAAGCTCGACAAGAACAAGGTGAACGCCAGCCAGCACTTCACCGAGCCGCCGCCGCGTTATTCGGAAGCCTCGCTGATCAAGAAGATGGAAGAGCTCGGCATCGGCCGCCCCTCCACCTATGCCGCGACGCTGAAGACGCTGAGCGACCGCGAATATGTGACCATGGACAAGCGCAAGCTGATCCCGCATTCGAAGGGCCGGCTGGTGACGGCCTTCCTCGAAAGCTTCTTCACGAAATACGTGGAATACGACTTCACCGCCGATCTTGAGGAAAAACTCGACAAGATCTCTGCCGGCGAACTGGACTGGAAGCAGGTTCTCCGCGAATTCTGGCAGGATTTCTTCGCCCAGATCGAAGACACCAAGGAACTGCGCGTCACCAACGTGCTCGATGCGCTCAACGAGACGCTGGCGCCGCTGGTCTTCCCGAAGCGGGAGGACGGCAGCGATCCGCGCATCTGCCAGGTCTGCGGCACCGGCAACCTGTCGCTGAAGCTCGGCAAATACGGCGCCTTCGTTGGCTGCTCGAACTATCCGGACTGTAACTACACCCGCCAGCTTTCCTCGGAAGGCGGCGCGGATGCGGAAGCGAATGCCCTCAGCGAACCGAAGGCGCTCGGCGCCGATCCGCATACGGGCGAGGAACTGACGCTGCGCTCGGGCCGGTTCGGGCCGTATATCCAGCGTGGTGACGGCAAGGAAGCCAAGCGTTCGTCGCTGCCCAAGGGCTGGAAGCCCGAGGACATCGACCACGAAAAGGCGCTCGCCCTGATCAACCTGCCGCGCGACGTCGGCAAACATCCAGAATCAGCCAAGATGATTTCGGCAGGGCTTGGCCGCTACGGACCGTTCCTGCTGCATGACGGCAGCTATGCCAACCTGGAGAGCATCGAGGACGTGTTCTCGATCGGCCTCAACCGTGCCGTGACCGTGCTTGCCGAAAAGCAGAGCAAGGTGGCGGCTGGCGGTGGCCGCGGCCGTGGCACGCCTGCGGCACTGAAGGAACTCGGCGACCATCCGGACGGCGGCACGATCACCGTGCGTGACGGCAAATACGGCCCCTACGTCAATTGGGGCAAGGTCAACGCGACGTTGCCGAAAGGGCTGGACCCGCAATCGGTAACGATGGAGCAGGCCATGGCCTTCATCATCGAAAAGGGCGGCAAGGCACCGTCGGCCAAGGCAAAGCCGAAGAAGGCCGCCGCCAAGGCAACCACCGCGACCAAGAAGGCGGCGCCGAAAGCCAAGACGGCCGCAAAGGCTAAAGCTCCGGCGAAAAAGACTGCAGCTGCACCGAAGGCGAAGAAGACGGGCACGTGAGAGAACCGCGCGACAGATCGAAACACCAGGGAAAACGCCCCGACAAAGCCATCCGCGGCCACACCGCTTCCACAACGGAAAAGCCGGTGATCATCCACGGTGCGGTGCCGCCGCGCGATGTCCTGCTCGAGTTCATCGCCGAAAACCCGGACAAGGGGTCGAAGCGAGAGATCGCCAAGGCCTTCGGGCTGAAGGGCGACACCCGCGTCGAGCTGAAGGACCTGCTTCGGACGCTGGAGGAAGAAGGCCTTCTCAAGAAGAGCCGCAAGTCGCTCACCCGTCCCGACGCGCTGCCGCCGGTCACCGTTCTCGACATCACCACCCGCGACAAGGATGGCGAGCTGATCGGCCGCCCGGCCGAATGGCCGGAGGACCTGGGTGCGGCGCCTGCAGTGCTCATCCGTCAGTCGTCCGACAGCCGCGGCAAGGGCAGAGTGGCTGCTGCCGGGCTCAACGACCGGGTGCTCGCAAAAATCTTCCCGAACAAGGACCGGACCGGCCCCGCCTATACCGCCCGCGTCATCAAGATCATCGACAAGCGCCGCGGAGCCTCGCTCGGCATCGTCCACAAGCTTGCCGATGGCGAATTGCGCCTGCTGCCGATCGACCGGCGCGGCGAGGAAATGGTGATCGAGCCCGCCGATATCGGCGAGGCCAAGGACGGCGACCTGGTCGAGAGCGAGGTCGTCCGTTCCGGCCGCTTCGGCCTTCCGCGCGCCCGGGTTCTGTCGATCGTCGGTACGATCGGCTCGGAAAAGGCGATCTCGATGATCGCCGTCTATTCGCACGGCATCCCGCATATCTTCCCGAAACAGGTGATGGACGAGGCAGAAGCGGCGAAGCCCGCCACCATGGCCCAGCGCGAGGACTGGCGTTCGCTGCCGCTGATCACCATCGACCCGGCCGACGCGAAGGACCATGACGACGCGGTCTATGCCGAGCTCGACCCCTCGCCCGACAATCCGGACGGCGTCATCGTCACCGTCGCGATCGCCGACGTCTCCTGGTATATCCGTACCGGCTCTCCGCTCGACCGCGAGGCTTTGAAGCGCGGCAATTCGGTCTATTTCCCGGATCGGGTCGTGCCGATGCTGCCGGAGCGCATCTCTAACGACCTCTGCTCGCTGCGCGAAGGCGAGGATCGGCCGGCACTTGCCGTGCGTATGGTCTTCTCCAAGGAAGGCCGCAAGGCCGGCCATACCTTCCACCGGATCATGATGAAGAGCGCCGCCAAGCTCTCCTATCAACAGGCCCAGGCGGCGATCGACGGCAAGCCGGACGACAAGAGCGGACCGCTGCTCGAACCGATCCTGAAGCCGCTATGGCATGCCTATGGCGTCATGAAGCGCGGCCGCGACCGCCGCCAGCCGCTCGAACTCGACATGCCGGAGCGCAAAATCCTGCTGAAACCCGACGGCACCGTCGACCGGGTCTTCGTGCCGGACCGGCTCGATGCTCACAAGCTCATCGAAGAGATGATGATCCAGGCAAACGTCGCCGCCGCCGAGACGCTGGAAAAGAAGCGCCAGGCGCTGATCTATCGCATCCACGACACGCCGTCGCTTGCCAAGCAGGAGACGCTGCGCGAGTTTCTCGCGACATTGGGCATTCCGATGGCCAAGGGTGGTCAGATGCGGGCCAACTCGTTCAACGGCATTCTCGCAAAGGCCGAGGGCACCGCCCACCAGGTAATGGTCAACGAGATGGTGCTGCGCTCCCAGAGCCAGGCGATCTACAGCCCCGAGAATATCGGCCATTTCGGCCTCAACCTGATGAAATACGCGCATTTCACCTCGCCGATCCGCCGTTACGCCGACCTGATCGTGCACCGCGCACTGGTCGGGTCGCTGGGCTTGGGCGAAGGCGGCATTAAGCCGGAGGAAGAGGCGCAGTTGGACGACATCGCCGCAGAAATCTCGACTTTCGAGCGCCGCGCCATGGCCGCCGAGCGCGACACGATCAACCGGCTGATCGCCCACCATCTGAGCGAGCGCATTGGCGAAGAATTCGTCGGCCGCGTCTCCGGCGTCACCAAGGCGGGACTATTTGTCTCGCTTCCGACCTATGGCGCGGACGGATTCATACCTATATCCACGCTCGGCAACGACTACTTCATCTATGACGAGGCGCATCAGGCGCTGTCCGGAGAGAAGACCGGTCTCGGTTACCAGATCGGCGATACGGTTGACGTGCGGTTGAAGCAGGCGATCCCGCTTGCCGGCGCGCTGCAGTTCGAAATGCTGAGCGAGGGCAAGAAATTGCCGACCGCGACCCGCTCCTTCCATAAATCGGGGCGGCGCGGCCGAACCCAACCCGGCACGCGGCCTCCGCGGAGCGGCCGAAGGAGATAGGAATGCAGGAACAGGGCGAACAGACGGTCCGATATGGTGGAGCGCAGGAGGTCGAAAGGCCGCTCGGCCGCTCCATCAAGCGGGGCTTGCTCTCAACCTGTCCTGCCTGCGGCACCGGTCGCCTGTTCCGGGCGTTCCTGAAACCGGTCGATACCTGCGCCGTCTGCGGCGAGGAAATCCATCATCACCGCGCCGACGACCTGCCGGCCTATCTCGTCATTGTCGTCGTCGGTCACGTGCTGATGACCGGGTACCTGCTGACCGACATGACTTTCAGGGCTTCTCCCTGGGTCCAGCTCGCCATCTGGGTGCCGCTGGCGATCCTCACGGCACTTGTGACCATCCAGCCGATCAAGGGTGGTGTCATCGGTTTCCAATGGTCGCTGAAGATGCACGGCTTCGGGGGAACGGACGACGAGGCGGTCGATCCCGGCCGGGGCGGACCTATTGCATGATATCGTCTACCGAGGAACAGGCTCCGTTCGCAATGGACGCGCCGAAGCATGCACGCGTGGCCGGCGTGACACCCAAGGACGCCGCGTCGCTGATCCTGATCGATCGTTCCGCCGGCACCCCGCGGGTTCTCATGGGCCGGCGCGGCAGCGGCCATGTGTTCATGCCTGACGTCTACGTGTTTCCCGGCGGCAGGCGCGATGCCCGCGACCATGCCCTTCCCTTCAGCGCCGATCTCGATCCGCTGGTTGTCGAAAAGCTGGTTGCCGGCACC
>NZ_JALBGW010000178.1:0-9161 GCF_023006485.1 Neorhizobium sp. BETTINA12A | reverse complement strand
GAGCGGCAGATGCTGGCGCTCGCCCGCGCCCTGATGAGCCGGCCGCGCCTGCTGCTGCTCGACGAACCGAGCCTGGGCCTCGCGCCGAAGATCGTCATCGACATCCTCAACATCGTCTCGGAACTGCGAAAGACCGGTGTCTCCATCCTGCTCGTCGAGCAGAATGCCCGCGCCGCGCTCGAAATCGCCGACGAGGGTTATCTGGTCGAATTGGGCGAAGTCCGCCTTTCCGGCCCGGCAAGCGAAATGGCGGTCAATCCGGCGCTGATGGAAAGCTACCTCGGCACCCATTCCTGATGAGATAATTCAGCCTGACGCGGTCGATCAATCGAAGCTCTCGACCAGCTTCCGACGGAACTCGTCCATACGATAGACCGGGGTGGATAGCAGCGGGATCATGCCCTTCTGCCAGTTCCAGCCGTCGAGGCGTTTCAGGAGGTCCGGATTGCCGGTGACGATATGCATCGGCACGTCGCGCGAGGCCCCCTCGCCGGTAACGATCGACGCCGGCTGGTGATCGCCGAGCAGAATGAACAGTGTGTTCTTGCCATAACGTGCCATGTAGGAGCCAAGCGTTTCGAGCGTGTAGTCGATCGAGGTGAGATATTGCGCCCGGACGCGGTTCGGATCCGCCCAGATGACCGAGGGCGGGTCGCCGCTTTCCGCCTGTGCATTAAAGACCGCGCCGTCGCCGATCCGGTCCCAGTCGACCAACGAGGGAAGCGGCGTCCAGGGTGCGTGGCTGGAGATCAGCGCCATTTCCGCCATGACCGGTCTGTGGCCGGGCTCGTCACGTGCCTGCCGCTCCAGCCTCTCGAAGGCCTCGAGCGTGAACTGATCCGGCATCGTCACCCAGTTGAAGGATTTGCCGCGATAGCCGAGCCCGGCGGCGGCATGGATGCTGTCATAACCGAAATAACCGGCTTCCGGCCAGTCGAGCGTGATCGCCGGCATCACCGCTGTGGTACGCCAGCCGGAGGAACGGAAGAGGTTGTTGAGGCTCGTCCGCTCGCTGGTAATCAGCCGGTCGTAACGACCCTGATTGTCGACCCAGAGGCCGGAGAGCAGCGTGCCATGCGCCAGCCAGCTGATGCCGCCGACGGTCGGCGAGGTGAGCCAGCCGCTGCGGGCCTGCAGGCCTGCGGCCCCGATCTCCTTCTCCACGGACGTCAGCCGGTTGTTGATGACCGTCGCGTAACGCGGATCTTCGATCGCGCTGCGGCCATAGGATTCGACGAACACCAGCACGACATCGGTACCGGCAAGCGCCGAGAAATGCGGCCCGGCGGTGACCGGATCCTGCTTCAACTCGTCCTCGAACCGGGCGAGATCGGCAATCGAATCCTTCACCATGGCGATGCGGTTGACGAAATAGGAAGCGGCATCAGCCTCGACGCCGAGGCTGCGTCGATCGTCATTTTGGACCGCAAGCGCCACCAGGCCGATCAACAGAACCGCACCGGAGACGAGAGCGGACTTGCGCCGGGCTCCCCCCGAAAGGCGCCGGAAACCGCCAAGCGACCAATAGAGGACGGCGGCAACAACCAGCCATGCCAGAAGCCCCGCACAGATGATCCCGACCGCCTTCGTAAGGCCGACGGAACCGCTTAGGAGATTCCAGCCGTCGGTGAGGATCTTGAGGTCGAGATAGGGATTGAACGGTCGCTGGAAGGCGGTGCCAGTGCCTATGTCCGCGAGTTTCAGGAACAGCATTGCGGCCAGCAGCAGGGTGACCGCAATGCGCAGAAGGGAAAAACCGAGACCCGCCAGCACGGAAGCCAGCAACGCAACTGCGACCACCTCCAGCGGAAACCTAACCTCGGAAAAATCGGTGAAATCCGAAGGAAGCGCCAAGATTGCCCCAACGATCGCCAGCGCAATCGTGATCCTCAGAAATGGCGGTCTATTTGCCTTGCGTTGCGCGATATGCCCTATTCTGTCGATGTCACTCTGGCGAAAGGGCCGAAACTCGTTCATGCGCTGCTCCTGCAAAACCTTCGGCCCATGCGTTTTCTGAAACTTATAGGCTTATCTGCAGCCTTCGCACTTCTCATTGCCGTGATCCTGCGCTTCGATCCGCAACGGATTGTCGCAAGTCTGGCGTCGGCGGACCCGAGCTACGTGGGCGCCGGGCTTCTTCTGGCGCAGGTGCAGATCGTTCTTTCCGCGCTCCGCTGGCGGTTCACGGCGGCGCGGCTGGGCCAGCACTTGGGCGTCGGCCAGGCGATCGGCGATTATTATCTCGGAACGTTGATCAACCAGCTTCTGCCGGGGGGTGTGGCCGGCGATGCCGTACGCGCCGTCCGCAACCGGGCTCATGGTGATGGCGGCTGGAAGGTGCCGGCGCAGGCCGTGATCTTCGAGCGGATCGCGGGGCAAGGTGTATTTTTTCTCATAGCCACCATCGGCGTCATGCTCTGGCCGCTTCTAGGCCGAGCGATGATTCCGGAGGAGCTGCGCCACCTTCTCTCCGGTTTCGCGCTTGTCGTCGCCGGGTTGGTACTCGTGTGTCTGTTGCTGCTTCGCTTCCCGCCGCTCCGCATCCGACCTCAGCTTGGAAGGCTGAAGTCCGCGCTGGCGCAGGTCTTCGTGCAGGACGGAGCCTGGATAATGCAGACGCTGTTCAGCATCGTCATCGTCGCAAGCTATATCGCCATGTTCATGCTCGCTTCAGCAGCCGTCGGCTCGCCTTTGCCGGCGCTCGCGGCGGTTACCGCAATTCCGCTCTGTCTGCTGATGATGCTGATCCCTGCGACCATTGCCGGCTGGGGCGCCAGGGAGGCGGCAGCGGCGGCGCTCTGGCCGCTCTTCGGTTACCCCGCCTCCAATGGCGTCGCCGCCAGCATCCTCTACGGCATTCTGGCGCTTGTCGGCGCAGCACCCGGCCTGGCGTTCATTTTCGCCGCGCTGCTCAAGAGGCGAAAACGCTGAAATCGTTAAGACTTCAGCCGTGCATAGATATCGCCGGAAGACGTCTGGCCGGAAAGGCCGGCAATCTCCGCCAGCATCGCGTCGGCGGTAATCCATTCGTGATGGACGAGCCGATGCCGCTCGCCCTCGACACGGTTGAAGCGATAGGGACCAAGCTTCCGCAGATGCCCGACTGCCTCCTCGGCGATTTCCATCGTCGCGGGGATATACTCGAAGGCGATCAGTGGGATGGGATGATGCAGCCCGGCGATGATATCCGCTTCCGCGCCCTCCACATCAATCTTGCAGAAGGCCGGCAGCCCGTATTCTTCGATCAGCGCATCGAGCGTCGTCATCTCCACACGTTCGACCCTATCCCAGGTGACATTGCGAAAACCGGAGGTCTTTCCGACTTTCGAAATCCAGGACGAGGAGATGCTCGTCACGGTCGGGTGGCGGCTGGAAATATGCAGGTCGACATTGCCTGGTTCCTTGCCGACTGCCTTGCGCAACAACGTCAATTCTTCGCCGGCAAAGGATCTGGCGATGAAGTCCGCAAACAACGGCTGCGGCTCCAGCGCGACGATCCTGGCACCGAGCGACAGAAGCGTGCGGCTTCGGCTGCCGGCATGGGCGCCGATATCGAACACCAGATCGCCCTTGCGGATAAGGTCCGCATAAAGCCGCTTCAGTGAAGAACGCCGCCAAGGCTGGCCGTAATAGATCAACAGCGAGCGCGTGAGGCCAAGGAAAGCGGAAAAATCAGGTCGCGGCATGGTGGTTCTTGCTTGCACTCACCAGGAAGATCACGTCGACGGCGAAGGAATAGGTGAGCGAGGCAAGAGCCCCGGCCGCAAGCAGTGTGGAGACCGGCATCGTAACGACCGGAAACAACATCAGACAGAGCGCCACGCCCTGCACGACGCAGATCGCCTTGCGGCGCATCGAATGAGGCAGTTCGCCCTTGAGCGCCGGAAACACCGCCTGCGCCCCGACATAGGCATAACGCATCAGGCCGATCAGCAGGACCCAAAGTCCCGCCTTGCCCAGCAACACTGCCGCGAGCGAGAGAAAAAAGATCAGCAGCGCATCCACTTCCATGTCGAAACGGGCGCCGAATTGCGAGGCCGTGCCGGTCTGGCGGGCGAGAAAACCGTCGACGCCATCCAGCGCCAACGCGAAGGCAACCACGAAGCCGAGCAGCCACAGTGCGCTCTGGTCGAGATCCACGCCGAATTGCGGCGACGCCAGCACCATACCGCCCAATACTGCCGTGAGCGCGGCACGGATCGTCGTCACGATGTTGGCAAAACCGAAACGGCCATGGCTGTGGGCGTGGAGATTGCCGAGAGCGATGGCGGAAATCACTGCATAGACGATGAAGGCGCAGCCGGCAGCGGCCGTGTCGATGCCGAGCCAGTCGCCGAGGAAATGCATCGCCGCAACGAGCGCGGCAGCGACGGTCATGGTCACCGCATAGGCATCCAGGGAGAGCAAGCGATAAGCCCTGCGCGCCGCCTGGCGATCCAGCGGCCCGGCATTCATCCAGTCAGCCATCGGACATGCCTTCCTCGTCCCAGGGATGATATGAAACATTCATGACGCTCTCCTCACAGGCACTACATGGAGAAGAATACGGAGCGCAGCAAAGGCCGGATCCGCAAAACCGGTGTCAAATAAACGTGATAGCGATGTCGACCTCTCGCACAACGACTCCCTTGCCGTCATCGTTGAAGCCTCTAGGTCTGGATTGTTGTGGCGTGAAAGGTGTGATGCGTGACAAGGCGTGAGACAGCCCCCAATGCGGCAACGCAAAAGGACGGAAGAGCCCTCTGGATCGAGGAGACAGGCCGTTGCGCGCTTCGGCAGGAGAAATTGCCGGCGGAGTGCGAAGGCGAGGTTGTCGTCCGCACGCTTTATAGCGGCATCAGCCGCGGCACCGAATCGCTGGTCTTCGCCGGACAGGTGCCGGAAAGCGAATACGAGCGCATGCGCGCACCGCATCAGGCAGGCCGGTTTCCCTTCCCGGTGAAATACGGCTATGCCGCCGTCGGAATTGTCGAAGAAGGGCCGGAACGTCTCGTCGGCAGAACTATCTTCTGCCTGCATCCCCATCAGGACCGTTTTCGGGTGCCCGTTTCGGCTATTCACCCGCTTGCCGACGATTTACCCCCGCACCGTGCCGTGCTGGCTGCCAATATGGAAACCGCGCTCAATATCACCTGGGACGCGGGCATCCAGCCGGGTGACCGCGTGGTCATTTTCGGCGCCGGCGTCGTGGGGCTTCTGGTCGCCTACCTTGCGTCGCGGATCATCGGCACTGAAGTGGTGATCTCCGATATCGAACCGGAGCGTGCCGAAACCGCTAAGGCTCTCGGTCTTCGATTTGCGTCTGCCGATGATGTGCCCCATGATTGCGACGTGCTGGTCAATGCTTCCGCTTCGGCCGACGCTCTGGCAACGGCGCTCGATCATGCCGGTTTCGAAGCCCGGGTTATCGAAGCGAGCTGGTATGGAGAAAAGCACGTGGAGATCCCGCTTGGGCATGCTTTTCATGCCAAGCGCCTGTCCATCGTCAGCTCGCAGGTCGCCTCGCTGCCGCCCGGGCGGCGCGCCCGCTGGGACACGAGGCGCCGCATGAGCAAGGCACTCCAGCTTCTCGGCGACGACCGGCTCGACCATCTGATTTCGGGCGAAACACCGTTCGAAACCATCGCCGCCGATTATGCCGACATTATCGGCTCGGCCGCCACGCTCTGCCATCGCATCAAATACTGAAGGAAATCCCGCATGTTCGCCGTTGAAGTCCGTGATCACATCATGATCGCGCATAGTCTTCCCCGCCCGGTTTTCGGCCCCGCCCAAGGCATGCATGGGGCAACCTTCGTGGTCGACGCCGCCTTCTTCACCAGCGATCTGGACGAGAACGGGCTTGCGGTGGATATCGGGCTGGCGTCCGAGGTGCTGAAGGACGTGCTGGCGCCGCTCAACTATCAGAACCTCGACACGCTGGAGATTTTCGCCGGCAAGGTGACGACGACAGAATTCCTCGCCAAGCACATTTTCGACCGCATCGCCGATGCCATCCGGAACGGCCGGCTCGGTGAGGGCGGTGCGCGCATCCGCAAACTGCGGGTCATGCTGCACGAATCACACACCGCCCGCGGCTGGTTCGAGGCCGAGCTGTGAGCCGCGATCTTGTCCTTGCCTATCCCGGCGACCTCGAAACCCGCACCGGTGGTTATGGCTATGATCGGCGTGTCGTCGCGGCCCTTACCGATCTCGGCTGGAATGTCGAACTGATCTCCCTCGGCGACGGCTTTCCAGATCCGAACGCGAAACAGCTCGACGATGCCGGGCGGATGCTCTCCGGCCTTGCCGATGACAGCCTCGTGCTGATCGACGGCCTGGCCTTCGGCGTGATGGACGAATGGGCCGGGCGCGAGGCGAAACGCCTGAAAATCACGGCGCTCGTGCATCACCCACTGGCCCTGGAGACGGGGCTCGACGGCGAACGACGACAGGCTTTAGCCGCCCGCGAAAAGGCCGCGCTGGCGCAGACCCGCGGTGTTGTCGTCACATCGCATGCCACCGCCGCCGAACTCGCCGCCAATTACGCCATTCCTGCGGAAAAGATCACGGTCGCCATCCCGGGCATGGATCCGGCGCCGCTGGCTGTCGGTGGCGGCGATCCGCCTCTGATCCTCAGCATCGGCACGCTGACCCACCGCAAAGGCCACGACATACTGATCTCTGCGCTCGAAAAGCTCCGCGATCTGCCATGGACCTGCCGCATCGTCGGCAGCAAGGTGCTCAATCCCGGCGTCGCCGCGGAACTCGAACGCCAGGTTGCCCAATCCGGGCTCGGTGACCGCATCGAGCTCGCCGGCCAGATCGACGACACACGCCTGGAATTCGCCAAGGCCGACATCTTTGCGCTGGCGAGCCGCTACGAGGGTTACGGCATGGTGTTTGCCGAGGCGCTCGCCCAAGGGCTGCCGATCGTCGGCTGCGCGGCGGGGGCTGTGCCGGATGTCGTGCCGGAAAGCGCCGGCTTTCTTGTGCCACCGGACGATCCGGACGCTTTTGCCGCCGCTCTGCGACGGCTGCTGCAGGAGCCCGAAACCCGCATTTCGATGGCCGATGCCGCCGCAATCGCCGGTGCCAGGCTTCCCTCCTGGCGGGACACCGCCGCCATCATCTCCGATTTTCTGGAACGAGCGTCATGAGCGGCTTCGACAGGGATTGGCTGGCGCTGCGCGAACCTGTGGATGGTCGCGCACGGGACGCGGATTTGCTGGCAGCGACGATCCAATCCCTCCAAAGCGTCTCTGCCCCGACGATCCTCGATATCGGCTGCGGTACCGGCTCGACCTTCCGCGCGCTTTCGCCAAAACTTCAAAAACCGGTGCGGTTTCGGCTTTTCGACGACGATCAGCGGCTTCTGGACGAAGCAAATCGCCTGCATGGCGAGGCCATCGAGATTGTTCGGGGCGACCTCAACGAGATCGAAGCTCTGCCGCTCGCCGATGTCGGCCTCGTGACCGCCTCCGCTCTCTTCGATCTCTGTTCCGAGCAGTTCATTCGCCGTTTCGTCGCCCACATTTCGCAAAGAGGCGCCAGCCTCTATGCCGCGCTCAACTATGACGGCCGGATACGCTGGTCGAAACCACACCCGCTTGACGAGACCGTGGTTGCGAACTTCAACGCACACCAGTTGAGCGACAAGGGTTTTGGACTTTCGCTTGGGCCCCGGGCGTGGGCGACGCTGGCCGATTGTCTCGGGGAGAGCGGGTATACGGTGACGACGGCTGAAAGCCCTTGGGCAATGACCGCAGGCGACCGCGACCTACAGGGTCTGTTCCTCGACGGTGTGGTGCGCGCGGTCTATGAATACGGCCAGCTCGACGAGAGCGAACTCCGCGACTGGGCCGATTTCCGGCGAAAAATGGTTGATCGCGATGGCAGCCTATGCCAGGTCGGCCATCAGGACATCCTCGCGATCCGCTGAGGCGGCCACTTCAATGCGGAAATTGCAGTCGAATACGATATCCGTGCCTATATTGTAGACCTGAACCTCCGGACGGCGGGCCTCCGACAACCGGTCGATCGGCGAAAGCCGGATACCCGCGGGGCCCGAGCCGATGATGATCGGCGCGACCGAGACATGCAGCCGGTCGATCAGGTGTGCATCGACGAAGCGGGAAATCGTAGTTGCGCCGCCTTCGACCAAAACGGTCGTCAGGCCGCGTTCGGCGAGCGCGGCAAGAATATCCCGCGGAGCAAGTCCTCCATCCGCCTGGCGCGGCAGCCGGATGGTCCGATACCGGGCGTTGCGGAGAGGAACGTCGTCGGCCTGCATGACGTGCACGGGCGCGCCGCCGTCATGCAGCATCTTGGCCCGCTCGGGCATGCGGCCATTGCAATCCACCACGATGCGCACCGGGTTCCTGCCGCTGACGGCACGAACCGAAAGACTGGGATTGTCGGCAACGACCGTCCCGACCCCGATGATCACTGCATCCACCAGCGCCCGGCACCGGTGCAGATGGGCAATCCCATCACAGCCGGACACATCCTGGGCGTCGCCGGTCGGCGTTGCGACGCGGCCGTCCAGAGACTGGCCGACCTGGGCCAGAACCAGCGGCCCGCCACGGACCGCGATCGGCCTGTAGAGCGAGAGACCGGAACCATCGACATCGGCGGAAAGCGCCACCGGGCGCAGGGATCCTTCGCGAAGCGAAAGCAGATGCTGCCACAGTTCCTCGGTCATCCTCACTGATCGCATGTCCGCCTCGTCTTCCGGCCGAAAATGAAGAATGCCGGCACCTTCAAAAGGTTCCCCGCCCGCCCATTCTCCCGTAACTGTAATACGGCGAAAAATTTCACCGGATCAACATTCCGTCAATGCTCCGCTGAAAATTGCTGCCACCATGATCGATAGCCTCTCGAGAGAGCTTTTGGAGGCTTCCGTTATTCCTGGATTGCCGCCGCCTGATCTTAACCCCCCAAACAAAAAACCGCCGGATCCTTCGACCCGGCGGTTCCTCCGTCCCCATGTATGGGTCCATGTGTGGGATTGGCGTCAGCTGGCGCGGCGCATCTTCTGTGCGACGCGGTTGAGGCTGCCGGCGCCGGCGTTGTAGCCGGTGTCCTGGTTGGCGTTGATGCGGAAGCTGCTGATCAGGTTCAAGAGTTCGTCGGTATCGGCGGCAAGCGCCTCGGCCGAGGCGGTCGTTTCTTCCGCCATC
>NZ_JALBGW010000177.1:0-9322 GCF_023006485.1 Neorhizobium sp. BETTINA12A | reverse complement strand
AACCTGAGCGACCTGGGCCGTGGCGGGAGCGGCCGGCTTCGGTGCCGCAGCTGCCGCCTTTTCGACCGGCTTCTGCGGAATGGACGCGGTCTTGACCGGATCGGCGACAGGAGCCGCAACGCCGTTGGCGACCTTGAGCGTTTGCCCTATCCGGACGCCGCCGGAGGTCAGGTTGTTGGCGGCTTTCAGCTGATCGATCGGCGTGCCGGTCTCGCGGGCGATCTTGTTGATCGTGTCGCCCGGCTTGACCACATAGGTACCGCCAACCGGCTTGCCGCCCGGAGGCGTCAGCTTGGCGGGTTCGGCCATTGCCTTGTCGCGCGCCGGGGTCGGCAGAACCGCGAGTTTCTGCTCGGGCTCGCGGGTTGGCGTCGGAGCCTTGTTCTGGAGGTCGATCGTGCCGGCGGCATTCTTCGCCGAATTCTGCGCGGTGCCGAAGGTCGGGATAAGGACTGACTGGCCGGGAGCGACGGCGCCGCCATTGGCCTTCAGGATTTCCTTTTCCGGAACGCCGTAACGCTTGGAAAGCGTCGAGACCGTTTCACCCGGCCTCAGCGTCACCTTCGGCGCGTTGACCGTGGACCAGCCGGACATCGGCTTGGCGGTCGTGCCGGTAACGACATTGTCGGCCTTCAGCGTCGATGAAGACGGAGCGACGAGCGTGTGGGCGGCCGATTGACGGCCGGGGAACGGCTGAGCGAGCGCTTCCTGGCGGTTCGCCGGATCACGGGCCATCGGTGCGGTGTTACGCTGCGCCGTGGCGCCTGTCGGGGCCGCGAGTTCGGAGCGCTGGACGGCGACGGGAGCGGATGCGGTGCGCGCCGGCGAGGTATAACCGCCGGAATTACCGGGATACGGTTGAGCCATGGCGGTGTTGCGCGAGCCGTAGTCGTTCCGCGGAATTGGCGGCAACGCCTGAGCCTGGCCGGATCCAAGATCGGCCTGCGGCGTCGGTGCTTGGCCATAGGCCCCGCCCCCCTGCCGCTGCGGAATGGACGCCGTCGTTATGTTGTCGGATTTCGAAAAGAGCCCCGAGAAACGCGTCGCGTCCGAACTGCACCCTGTCGCTGCGCTGGCAAGCAGTGCCGCGACAGCAAATTTGATTACGGATTTTCCGAATTTCGGAGAACTCTTCATACGCATGACTCGCCTACAGATACGCCACCATCGTGAGAGTCATTAAAGCGCGTTAGTCTTACTGCACTGTTAAAGGGCAGGCATTGTCTTAAAATTTTAGAGAAATTGATAACCATGACCGCCAAAAGGCCGGCATGGCATGGAACCAACCCGGCTAAAGCGCTGCAGCGATATGCGGAACGATCGGCAGAAAAGGTACCGGGAACAGGTCTTCGCGCTCGAATCGGCTGCCGGTCTTGGTCAGGCGCACCATCATGCAGACCTCACCATCCACCAGCGGAGCGAGCATGGAACCGCCGTGGGTCAGTTGCTCGGCATAGAATCGCGGCAGTGACGGAAAGGCGGCCGTGACGAAAATGCGATCGAACGTGCCCTCGCCCGGCATGCCGTTGCCGCCGTCCGCCTGGCGCACGACGATATTGCGCAGCCCCAGCGCATCCATGCGGCCCTGGGCGGCGGTAACCAGGGTGCGGTAGCGCTCGACGGTCAGCACCCGCTCGGCGATCCGGGCCATAACGGCGGCGGTGAAGCCGCTGCCCGTGCCGATTTCGAGCACCCTGTGCCCAGGCTTGACCTGGAGGCGATGCAGCAACCGGACGGCGAGATCGGCGCCTTCCATGAAGGACCCGCAGTCGATCGGCACCGTGCGGCTGGAATAGGCATCTTCGGCAAGCGGCGGCGGCACGAACTGCGACCGCTGCGTCTGTTCAACAGCGGTCAGCAGATCGAGGTCGGAAATGCCTTCCGACCTGAGGCGCAGCACGAGCGCCGCAAAACCTTCTTTTTCGACCATGCCCGATTTCAATCGGCAGCTCCGAATCCCAGTGCTTTCGCCACACGATCCTGAACCGAATGATCGGTCAGGTCCAGTTTCAGCGGCGTCACGGAAATCTTGTTTTCCTTGAGCGCCTGAATATCGGTGCCCTCGCGGAAATGCCCCTTCCGTTCGCCGAATCGCAGCCAGTAATAGGGCAGACCGCGGCCGTCGTTGCGGGCGTCGATCGTCAGGCCGAAATCGAGCTTGCCCTGCGACGTCACCTCGACGCCCTGCACCTCGCTTGGCTCGCAGTTCGGGAAGTTGAGATTGAGGAAGGTGCCGTCGGGCAGGTCCACGTCGATCAGTTTGCGAATGAGGTCCGGTGCATAGGATTCGGCGACTTCCCAAGGCGCAAAACGACCGTTCTCGCGACGCACTGCCTGGCTCAGCGAAAACGAGCGCACGCCCTGGAGCGTGCCTTCGATAGCGCCGGCGATAGTACCGGAATAGGTGACGTCATCGGCCATGTTGGCGCCGTCGTTGACACCCGACAGTACCAGATCCGGCTTCTCGGGCAGGATTTCGCGGATGCCCATGATGACGCAGTCGGTCGGCGTGCCGCGCAACGCAAAGTGCTTGTCGCCGACTTTGCGCAGACGGAGCGGTTCGGAAAGCGTCAGCGAATGGGCAAGACCGCTCTGGTCGGTTTCCGGCGCAACGATCCAGACGTCGTCCGAGAGTTTCCGGGCTATCCGCTCGAGGACGGCCAGGCCTTCGGCATGAATGCCATCATCATTGGTCAGAAGGATCCGCATCAGGCCGCTCGCTCGATCTTGGTGAGGCCACCCATATACGGCAGGAGCGCGTCCGGAATTGTGACCGAACCATCCTCGTTCAGGTAATTTTCCATGACCGCGATCAGGCAGCGGCCGACCGCGACACCGGAGCCGTTCAGCGTGTGAACGAACTTCAGCGCCTTGTCGTCCTTGGACCTGTAGCGCGCATTCATGCGGCGCCCCTGGAAATCGCCGCAAACGGAGCAGGACGAGATTTCGCGGTAGGTATCCTGACCCGGCAGCCAGACCTCGATGTCATAAGTCTTGCGTGCGCCAAAACCCATATCGCCGGTGCAGAGCGTCATGGTGCGGAAATGCAGGCCGAGGCGCTTCAGCATATTCTCGGCGCATTCGGTCATTCGCTCGTGCTCGGCGATCGACGATTCCTGATCGGTAATCGAGACGAGTTCGCACTTCCAGAACTGGTGCTGGCGCAGCATTCCGCGCGTATCGCGGCCGGCGGAACCGGCTTCCGAGCGGAAGGATGGCGTCAGCGCCGTGAAGCGCAGCGGCAGCTTTTCCTGTTCCAGGATTTCCCCGGAAACGAGGTTGGTGAGCGTCACTTCAGCCGTCGGGATCAGGTAGCGGCCATCCGTCGTCTTGAAGAGGTCTTCCTCGAACTTCGGCAGCTGGCCGGTGCCGTACATGGCGTCGCCCTTCACCATCAGCGGCGAGGAGACTTCCGTATAACCATGCTCGGTCGTGTGCATGTCGATCATGAACTGGCCGAGAGCCCGTTCGAGCCTGGCGAGCTGGCCGGTCAGGACCGTGAAGCGCGAACCGGAAAGCTTCGTAGCGCGTTCGAAATCCATCATTCCGAGCGCTTCGCCGATCTCGTAGTGCTCCTTGGCAGCATGGTTCCAGCGCGGCTTTTCGCCGACGACGTGTTTGACCACGTTATCGTGCTCGTCCTTGCCGACCGGTACGTCGTCAAACGGGATGTTCGGGATACGCGACAGGGCGTCTTCGAGCGCCGCGACGGCCTCGCGCTCTTCCTGCTCGGCAACCGGCATCGTGTCCTTGATGACGGCGACCTCTGCCTTCAGCTTTTCGGCAAGCTCGGAATTCTTCTGCCCGAGCGCAATGCCGATCTCCTTGGAAGCGGCGTTGCGGCGGGACTGCATGTCCTGAAGCTTCTGGATGACGGAACGACGCATGTCGTCCAGCGCCAGGAGGGTTGCCGCCATGGGCTCTGCGCCACGCTTGTTCAGCGCTGCATCCAAAGCCCCTTCGTTTTCACGGATCCACTTGATATCGAGCATCTTGCCTTGCCTTTAGAGCGGAACGCCGCGGACTCGCAAGGCAGGCCGGAAGGCTTCAGGCCTTGTCCGTCTCCGCAACATCCGAAGATTCCTGCTCCGAAAGCTTTTCCTCGGCACGTTTGCGCTCGACGAGTCGTGCGGCGTAGATGGAAATCTCGTAGAGAAGGATGGTCGGCAGTGCAAGACCGATCTGGGACATCGGATCAGGTGGCGTCAGCACGGCGGCAACGATGAAGGCAAGCACGATCGCGTATTTGCGTTTCTGCCGAAGCCAGTCGCTGGTGAGAATGCCGACGCGGGCCAGCAGCGTGGTAATCACCGGAAGCTGGAACACCAGTCCAAAGGACAGGACCAACGTCATGATCAGGCTCAGATATTCCGAGACCCGCGGCAGAAGTGAAATGCCGACTTCGCCTTCGGTCGGCGCCTGCTGCATGGCAAGGAAGAACCACATGACCATGGGAGTGAAGAAGAAATAGACCAGAGCGCCGCCCATCAGGAAGAGGATCGGCGAAGCGATCAGGAAGGGTAGGAAAGCCGCCCGTTCGTTCTTGTAGAGACCCGGTGCCACGAACTTGTAGATCTGCGAGGCGATCACCGGGAAGGCAATCACCAGCGCGCCGAACATCGCCACCTTCACCTGCGTGAAGAAGAATTCCTGCGGCGCGGTATAGATCAGTTCGGACTTGGCAAGATCGAGGTGGGCCCAGAGAACCGCCCACTTATAAGGGACCACGAGCAGGTTGAAGAGCTGCTTGGCGAAGAAAAAGCAAACGACGAAGGCGACGAAAAACGCGCCGATCGACCAGATCAGCCTCGTGCGCAGCTCCATCAGATGCTCGATGAGCGGCTGCGGCTTGTCTTCGATGTCACCGCTCATGCGTCGTCCTTCGGAGTATCGGCCTTCTTCGGCGTGCGCTTGCGGGCCGGAGCCTTCACGACCGCCTCTTCCACAGCTTGGGTCACGGGCGCCGGCTTGGGCGCCGCGCGGCTGCGCTTCGGTTTTTCGGCAATAGCGGCCGGGGCCGCAGGAGCTTCAGTGGCCTCGGGGATCGGCTTCGCCTTGGCGGCAGCTTTACGGACCGGCTTCGGCTTTTCAGCAACGGCCACCACAGCCTCCGCCGCGGCCGGCACGGACTGTGCCGGAGCGGTGGTAACCGGGGGCACTGCCGACGTCGGCGTCGCGGTCGGGAAGTTTGCCGGGATCTCGGGAGCCGCATCGAAGGGCGACGTGCCCTCGACAGCCTGCTGAGCCTCGGCATCGGTCTGGCTTACCCCCGCCGTCGGCAGCTGCGTCGCCTTCTGCAGGTCGGCGCGGATTTCCTGCCCCATCTGCCGGAGCGGGTTGATCGCGTCCCTCAGCGCATTCGTCGGGTTCAGCCGCTGCGCATCCGAAATCGTCTTGCGCACGTCGTCGAGTTCCGACTCCTTCAGCGCTTCATCAAATTGCGCGCGAAAATCGCCGGCCATCTTGCGCAGATTGGTCGTCATCTTGCCAAAAGCCCTGAGCATGGGCGGCAAATCCTTGGGACCAACCACGACGATCAGCACGATCGCTATGACAAGAAGCTCGGTCCAGCCGATATCAAACATTCAATGAGGCTCCTGGAACCCGCCACTCGGACATTACGACCGGTTGGTTTCCTTGGCCTCTTCAGCCTTGAGATCAACGGTCTTCGTCGTGGTCGTCGCGCCGTTCGCCTCGGGGGCGTCCTCGTCGCTCATGCCCTTCTTGAAGCTCTTGATGCCCTTGGCGAAATCGCCCATCAGTTCCGGAATCTTGCCGCGTCCGAAGAGAACGAGCACGATGACCAGAACGATCAGCCAATGCCACACACTGAAAGAACCCATAAGTCCAACTCCATTAGTACCGTTTCATCGATGTAAGCTTTTTATGATGCTTTTTCAAACACCAAAATGTCCTCGGACGGCACCGGTATCGAGACGTCGTTTACCTCGGCCGACAACTGGCCGGCATGGATCGATTCCGAAGCTCCGGGAACACAAGTTGTCAGGTACTCCACACCGCCGAGGAACGGTCGCATCCGGGGCTTAGCAAGGCAATCACGGCCAGATGCAACACGTTGCTGCACTTCGCCGGAGAGCGCATACCGCAATTTCTGCATATGGTGCGACAGACCGACGCGCTCCGGGCCGAAACCTCTCCGATAGCTTGCAGCCGCTGAGCCCGGCCTTCAGAGAAAGATGGGTCATTCCTCTGCTTCACCGCCCGGCGTCAACAGGCCGAGTTCCTCAAGGTCGAGTTGCGTGATCGGGTCCTCGTCCTCGGAAAGATCATCGACATTGAGCGGGATGGGTATCGCAAAGCCCGGCGGGATGCGACCGGAAAGCAGGCCGGCGCCCTTCAATTCTTCGAGACCAGGCAAATCACGCAGTTCCTCGAGGCCGAAATGATCGAGGAAATCAGGTGTCGTGGCGAGCGTGACCGGCCGCCCCGGAGTGCGGCGACGGCCGCGGAAGCGAACCCAGCCCGCTTCCATCAGCACGTCGAGCGTTCCCCTGGAGGTCTGGACGCCGCGGATCTCTTCGATCTCGGCACGGGTGACCGGCTGGTGATAAGCGATGATGGCCAGAACCTCGAGCGCCGCACGCGACAGCTTCTTCGTCTCGTTATCGTCCTTGTGAATGACGAAGGAGAGATCGGCAGCAGTACGGAAGGCCCAGCGGTCGCCGGTCCGGATCAGATTGACGCCGCGCGGCGCATAAACCTCCACCAGCCGCCGCATGACGGCATTCACATTGGTGCCGCGCGGCAGGCGTTCGGCCAGAAACGCTTCCGAGACCGGCTCGGACGAAGCGAAAACCAGCGCTTCTGCGATCCGCTCGACCTCCACCAATGAAAAAGATGAGGGCTCGGCCTCCTCTTCGTCAGCGATCGGCAGATCGTCGTCATCCTGCGGCGTCAACAACGCCTCCCGTGACGGGTTGCGGCGAGGCCGGCTGATGCGGCCCAGGCCCCTTGCGCAAATAGATCGGCTGGAAGGCGCCGTCCTGTCGGATTTCGAGCTTGCCTTCGCGCACCAGTTCCAGCGAAGCGGCAAAGGCGCTGGCGGTCGCCGTGACACGATCCTCCGGCGGGAGATAGGGCAAGAGATAGTGCTGCAGCGCCGTCCAGTCAGCGACCTCGCCAAGCATGCGGGTCAGGAGCTCGCGGGCATCGACCAGCGACCAGACCTTGCGCCTTTCGATCGTCACCTGGGTGACGGCGGTGCGCTGGCGCAGGTTGGCATAAGCCGCAAGCAGGTCATAAAGCGTCGCATCATAAGCGGATTCGACATTGTGCGGGATATGTTCCGGCGCGCCGCGGGCAAACACGTCGCGGCCAAGCCGGTTGCGGTTGACCAGCCGGGTCGCGGCCTCCCGCATCGCCTCCAGCCGCTTCAGGCGGAAGGCGAGCGTCGCAGCGAGTTCTTCACCGCTCGGGCCGTCGTCGCCCTTGACCTGCTGCGGGATCAGAAGTTTGGACTTCAGGTAGGCAAGCCAAGCGGCCATGACCAGATAGTCGGCTGCAAGCTCGATGCGAACCCGACGGGCGCTATCGATGAACAGGAGGTATTGTTCGGCAAGCGCCAGGACAGAGATGCGGGCAAGATCGACTTTCTGGGTGCGGGCAAGATGAAGCAGCAGGTCGAGCGGACCCTCGAAGCCGCCGACGTCGATCACCAGCGCCGGATCGTCGGTCGCGCGGTTGGCGCCGGCATCCTGCCAGAGCTTGTCCATCGGAATGGCGTCCTGCGATGTATTTATGGCCATTCCCAAACCTTGTCCTGTCGACAGCCGTCAGGAGACGGCGAGAAGACTATGGAATTCCGCGCGGATCGCCTCTTCGCTCAAGTCGTCGCCTGCGCCAAAGGCCGCCTCCACCGCCCCTGCCCGCCGTAGGGCTTCGCCGCCAAGCGGTATCGCTTCCTTCACGACAGCCTTCATTTCGTCCATCACACCGTTGCAATGCAAGACAATATCGCACCCGCCCCCAACGATTCTTGCCGCACGCTCGCCGATCGTGCCCTTCAGCGCATTCATCGAGGTATCGTCGGACATCAGCAGCCCGTCGAAGCCGATATGGCTGCGGATGATCTCGTCGATCACCTTGCGGGAAATGGTCGCCGGCTCGTCCGGGTCGATGGCGGTGAAGACGATATGGGCGCTCATCGCCATCAACTCGTTCTTCATGGCGACGAAGGGCAGGAAGTCATGCGCTTCGAGCTCGGCGCGCGACACGGTGACCACCGGCAGTTCGTGATGGCTGTCGGCCATGCCGCGGCCATGGCCCGGGATGTGCTTCATGATCGGCAGCATGCCGCCCGCCTTCAGACCGTCAGCGGCAGCCTGCCCCATTTCCGCAACCGTCTTCGGATCGAAACCATAGGCGCGATCGCCGATGACGTTGCTCGCCCCTTCGATCGGCACGTCGAGCACCGGCAGGCAATCGACGTTGATGCCGAATTTCAGGAGATCGAAAGCATGCAGACGCGACATCAGCCAGGTTGCCCTCAGCCCCTTATCGCGATCCTGCCTGTAGAGTTCGCCAAGCACCGCAGCGGATGGATAACGCTCGATCATCGGTGGACGGATGCGCTGAACGCGCCCTCCTTCCTGGTCGATCAGCACCGGCGCATCCGGCCGGCCGATGGCATCGCGCATAGATGCGACGAGATCGGTGATCTGCGCCGGTTCGACGCAATTGCGGGCAAAGAGGATGAAGCCCCAGGGCCGTTCATCCCGGTAAAGCGCCACTTCGTCGGCGGTGAGGGTCGGGCCGCTGGAGCCCAGGATCATTGCTTTTGATTCGCTCATGGCTCGATCTTAGATCATTGCTGGACCAACGAAAAACGGGGCGCCAGGCGCCCCGTCCGATTTCTTCGCTTTCAATCCTTACCGGCCGACCAGGCAGGTTCCGCCAGCGGCGCGATACCGTTCGCAGAGCGCCACAGCCTCATTCTTGCCGCCGGCCAGAATACGGACGCGGTAGAATGTGCCCTTGCCGGCGATCTCGGCGGGTTTGATATCGACGCCCCGGCCACCGATGACGCTGCCGAACTTGGCCGACAGGCTCTGATAGGACTTCTGGGCTTCCGCCTGCGACGGCAGCGAGGCGATCTGGATCACGTAGTCCCCCGGTCCCAGCGAAGCGACCTGGTTCGATGCGGATGCCGGAGCGGCTGCTGTCTGCTGACCGGGAGCGCGGACATTGCCCTGATCCGTGACGGCAGCGACCACGTTGACCGGCTGCTCAGCCGGGCGCGCGATCGGCACCGGAGCCTTCGATGTCGGTGCAGAGGCCTGAACCGGAGCGACGGGTGCCGGAG
>NZ_JALBGW010000176.1:0-9358 GCF_023006485.1 Neorhizobium sp. BETTINA12A | reverse complement strand
GCTTCACATGCCGCGCCCGCGCTTCCTCGCCACCGCCGGCTTCGGCGAGCGCGACGGCCGCCTCGACCTCGGCAAGCTTTGCCTGCATCGCGGCGCGGTTCGCTTCGGCGGCTTCGCTTCTCAGATTGACCGCAGACCGAATGACAGCCATCAGGCGGTTTCCTTGAAGAGTTCGCGGCCGATCAGCATGCGGCGGATTTCAGACGTACCGGCGCCGATCTCCATCAGCTTGGCGTCGCGCAGCAACCGGCCAGTCGGATTGTCGTTGATATAACCGTTGCCGCCGAGGATCTGGATGGCCTGCAGCGCCTGCTGGGTCGCCTGTTCGGAGGCGTAGAGGCAGCAGGCAGCGGCATCCTGGCGTGTCACGGCGCCGCGATCGCAGGCGGCGGCCACCGCATAGACATAGGCACGGGCGGAATTCATCGCCGTGTACATGTCGGCAACCTTGGCCTGGATCAGCTGGAACTCGCCGATCGACTGGCCGAACTGCTTTCGCTCATGGACATAAGGCATAACCACGTCGAGGCAGGCATGCATGATGCCGATGCCGATCGCCGAAAGCACGACGCGCTCGTAGTCGAGCCCGGACATCAGCACGCGGACGCCACCGCCTTCCGACCCCATGACGTTTTCGGCCGGCACTTCGCAATCCTCGAACACCAGTTCGCAGGTGTTGGAGCCGCGCATGCCGAGCTTGTCGAGCTTCTGGGCGGTCGTGAAGCCCTTGAAGCCCCTTTCGACGAGGAAGGCGGTGATGCCTTTGGAGGCGGCGGCCGGATCTGTCTTGGCATAGACCACCAGCACATCGGCATCCGGGCCGTTGGTGATCCACATCTTGGTTCCGTTGAGCACGTAGCGATCGCCGCGCCTTTCGGCGCGGAGTTTCATCGACACGACGTCGGAACCGGCGCCGGGCTCGGACATGGCGAGCGCGCCGACATGTTCTCCCGAGCAGAGTTTCGGCAGGTAACGCGCCTTTTGGTCGGCATTGCCGTTGCGGTTGATCTGGTTGACGCAGAGGTTGGAATGAGCGCCGTAGCTGAGCGACGTGGAGGCCGAGGCGCGGGCCAGTTCCTCGACGGCGACCACATGAGCGAGATAACCGAGGCCCGTGCCGCCGAATTCCGGGTCGGCGGTGAGGCCGAGCAGGCCGAGCGAACCCAGTTCAGGCCAGAGATCTCGGGCAAATTCGTTGCTGCGGTCGATTTCGTCGGCGCGAGGCTTGAGTTTTTCCTGCGCGAAACGGTGGACCGTCTCACGAACAGCGTCGACCTCCTCGCCGAGCGCAAAATTCATGCTTGCGTGGAACACCCTGCATCCTCCCGGTGTACCAAGTTCAGTATGTCAGAAAGTAGTGGGGCAGCGGCGGCAGGTCGTCAATGGCTGGACGGGGCTGCGACGCGACATCGCAAGATACGGTCTTCCCATTCGCCGCGTTTGAACGAAGATTGCCCTATTCGGGCAGATGATAGGGGTGAATGCCGGGAGCCCATTCATTGTTCGGCATCCGTGTGCCGGTATAGGTCACGCCGCTCGGCGACTTGCAGCGGTAGATCCGGGTCGGCATGACATCTCCATAGAGAATGTCGAAACCGCCACGACTGCGATAGACGTTCTCGATATCGCTGGTGCAGTCATAGGCCTGTTTCTTCACGCGTTCTTCCTCGGGCACGACGCCGGGCAGGTTGCGGAAATAGGTCTGGGTGTCCTTGGGGAAGGCTAGGGGCTCGGCTGCGAATACCTCGGCCGGAACCAACGCGGCGACAAGCAGCGCCACGAGCATCATGGCCGGCAGTATCCATGCACCTTTGAGCATCAATCGACTCCTCATCCACGAAAACTGCGGACGATTCAAAGATATGGACGGCAGGAGGCCCGATCCATGGGCCGGGGACCACGTTTGCGTGATCATCGGCGGTTATCCAGGCGGCGATAGCCGGTGGGCTGCTGGTAGAGCCATCCGATCCGCTCAACGGCCGCCTCGAAATTCTCGCGGGCGACGCTCATCGTGTGGCCATTGGCGTGGAGAAGCGTCTCGGCATTCTCCATGATGCCGACATGACCTTTCCATAAAACGAGGTCGCCGCGGCGAAGTTCCCCGCGGGTGATCTCTTTGCCGATCGAGGCTTGCATATCTGAGTCGCGCGGGGCGGATTGGCCGGTCATCATCAGGGCAAGCTGCACGAGCGCCGAGCAATCAAGACCGAAACCCGAACGGCCACCCCAGAGATAGGGCGTCTCGATGAATTTTTCGGCGACGGCGACGTAGTCGTCACCCAAGGTCTCGGCGATGGGCAGGCAATGGCGGGCGATCACCGCCTCGCCGCTCGCCAGGACGAAATAACGGGTACCGCGGGTTTCCGCCTCGCCGACGACGGTGACGCGGCTGCCCATGGACAGGGCGCCAACCGGCGGCTTGCGGAGCTCCGGTTCCGGATACAGGAAGGTGCGCGGCACGGCGATGCGGTGGGTGGGTTCGTCCGGGCTTCCGAGCATCGCCTCCGGCAGGTAGCCGACATAACCGTCCTGATCGGCCTGCACCCAGGCAAAACCATCGGCGCGGTCGAAAACCCGGACGGTTTCGCCCCACAAAAGTTCGGTATCGATGCCGCGGGCAAGGTCCGGTGCCGGGCGGAGTTGGGCCACCGGCACGGCGATGCGTGCCGGTTCGCCGCGGACGAACTGGCCCGCCTCGACGCTACCCTTCAGCGTCTCGTCTGCAAGGTCGGGGCGGAAGGCGTGCAGGCGTCTGTCGAGCAACTTGGTCATTTCAAATTCCCTTCGGGCGCCTTATGCCAAACCCATCACTTGCGGCCTTCCTTGATGATCAGGTCGCCCAGCTTTTCCAGATAGAGCGCACCCGCCACCGTGCGCTTGATCACCACATTGCGGCGGTCCCGCTCGTCACGCTGGCGATCCACCAGGCCCATCTCGCCCATCGTGTCGAGCGCGCGGGTGATGACCGGCTTGGTAACGCCCAGCGTCGCCGCCAGGCCACGCACCGTGTGCGGCGGCGGCACGAGGTAAATATGCAGCAGAATGGACATCTGGCGCAATGTCAGATCGCGGCCGTCGTGGCGCACCTGCTCCAGCGATACCCGGTGCCAGAGGCCCAGCGCTTCCGTGGCGGTCAGTTCAACCGGCATCACACCTCGGTTCCAAATTCGGCCTCGGTTCACAATCCGACGAATTTTAGGCCGAAGTTCTTACCGGTCTGTTTCGGAGCCGGTTTATTTCGCGGCCATGTCGCGGATCGTGCGATAGAGCGCGCGGATCGCAAACGCCTCGCCGCCGACCGGTGCATGCGGCTTTTCGGCCGCCACCCAGCCGTAGATGTCGAAATGCACCCAGCTCCTGGTCGCGGTGACGAAGCGCTTGAGGAAAAGTGCTGCGGTGATCGCGCCGGCCATGCCGCCCGAGGGCGAATTGGTGATATCGGCGGCGCGGGAGCGGATGTCCTTGTCGTAGCCCATCCACAGCGGCAGGCGCCACATCGGATCGGCTTCGGTGCGTCCCGCGTCCATCAGCTTGCCGGCAAGCGTTTCGTCGTCGGTGAAATAGGGCGCTAGCTCCGTGCCCAGCGCGACGCGGGCGGCCCCCGTCAGCGTCGACATGTCGACCATCAGGTCCGGCGGGTTTTCGTCCGCATAGGCGAGCGCGTCGGCGAGGACCAGCCGGCCTTCCGCGTCGGTATTGTCGATCTGCACGGTAACGCCCTTGCGGCTCCTGTAGATATCGCCGGGGCGGAAGGCATTGCCGGAAATGGAGTTCTCGACCGCCGGCACCAGAACCTGCAGGTCGACCTTGAGGCCGGCATCCATGATCATCAGGGCAAGGCCCATGACGTTCGCCGCGCCGCCCATGTCCTTCTTCATCAGCGCCATGTTGGCGGCACCCTTGATGTCGAGGCCACCGGTATCGAAGCATACCCCCTTCCCGACCAGGGTGACGCGCGGATGGCCCTTCTGTCCCCAGCGCATTTCGAGCAGCCGCGGGGCTGAGACGCTGGCGCGGCCGACCGTGTGAACCAGAGGGAAATTCCGGGCGAGCAGGTCCTCGCCGACGATCGACGTGACGGTCGCGCCGTAATGTTCGCCAAGCGCCCGGAATGCCGCTTCGAGCTCGATCGGCCCCATCTCGTTGGTCGGAATATTGATGAGGTCACGGGCCAGGAAAACGCCGGCAAGCTGGCGCTCGACATCGGCGGCATCGGCCGTGACCGGGATCGCAAGCCGGACGTCCTTCGGTTTTTCGGACTTGTAGCGGCTGAAACCGTAGGTGCCGAGGCCGTAGCCGAGAGCAAGATGCGCCCCGCCAAGCGCCGAGGTCTCGACATGCCAGTCACCCGCCGGCAAGAGCTTCGAGAGTTTGCCGGTAATGAACGGTGCCTCGGCGGGATCGCTGCCAAGGCCGAACAGGGCGCTGCCCACTTCATTGCCCGCGGGCACCAGAAGCAGAGCACCGGCTTCCGCCTTGAAGCCCGACGCCTTCGCCCAGGCGAGCGCCGCCGCATCGAGCTTCCCAGCCTCCAGGTCGGAGGGCGTCACGGCATGGACCGGCCTTGACGTCGCCCCTTTCGCGCTGAAGGGAGAGGGACGTTCGATATATTGATAAGGAGTCATGGGCCGGCCTTCGGAAGCTGTTGGAATCGCTCGTCTTAACGATCTGTTAGGGTTAACAGTTTATTGCTGGAGTGGAAATGCGCTATCTGCCCGCTCCCTATTCGGAAGACGTGGCACCGGACCGAACGAGACCGCACCCCATGACCGCTTCCGCAGCCGTGACGCTTCGCAAGACCCGCCTCGCCCAGACCGCCGCCTTCGCCCTTCTCACCGCTCTTTCGGTCACCGGTTGTGCGACGAACCGGGACGTGGCGACGACGGGCTCGATCCCGAGGGCCTCGGCCGCCTCCATGGACGGCATGAATGCGGACGCGCTTGCAGGCACAGAGAAGTCGATCGGCGAAAGTTATGCCCGAGATCCGAAGAACAAGGAAATCGGGCTGCGCTACGCGACGGTGCTCGGTATGACGGGCAAGAGCGCGCAGGCGCTTGCGGTGATGCAGCAGGTGGCGATTGCTCATCCGGCCGACCGCGAGGTGCTGGCCGCCTATGGCAAGGCGCAGGCCGGTGCCGGCCAGCTCGAACAGGCGCTCGCGACCATCAACCGCGCCCAGACCCCCGATCATCCGGACTGGCGCCTCTATTCGGCCGAAGGCGCCGTGCTCGATCAGCTCGGGCGCTCGGCGGAGGCTCGCCAGAAATACCGCATGGCGCTTGATACCCAGCCGAACGAGCCAAGTGTGATGTCCAATCTCGGAATGTCCTATGTGCTTTCCGGCGACCTGAAGACGGCGGAAACCTACATGCGTAATGCCGCCGGCCAGCCTGCCGCTGACAGCCGCGTCCGCCAGAACCTGGCGCTGGTGGTCGGCCTGCAGGGTCGTTTTTCGGAAGCAGAACAGATCGCCCGCCGCGAACTCTCGCAGCAGCAGGCCGATGCCAACGTCACCTATCTGCGCTCGATGTTATCCCAGCAAAACGCCTGGACGAAGCTCGCCGACAAGGATGGCAAGGGAAAGCCCAACACGAACTGATGGGGCTTCTTCCGCCATTCCAACAAAAACCGGCCTTGCGCCGGTTTTCTCGTTTTCGGGAATGGTCCTGTCGGAGCGCCTTAGATAAGGCGCGAGATCACGGTGATGATTCCGCCGATCAGGACGAGGTTTACGCAAAGTCGTGTCAGCATCTTGGTATCCTCCGAATATGTTTCGCTCACGAACCGGCGGGGCTGGAAGAGCCGGACGTCTCGAGCTGATGGAGAGGATATTGGACCGATCCCGCTGAACGCCGTCTGAAACGGGAGTTCATATCACGTTCAACAATGGGCACGCGCGGCCGGTGCGGGTCGAACGCCGAATGTTAGAAAACCGCGTTCAGTGGAACTTGTCGGCGACCTGGATGCCGGCCGGACCAAGGATGACGGCGATCAGGACCGGCAGGAAGAACAGGATCATCGGGACGGTGAGCTTCGGCGGCAGGGCGGCCGCCTTCTTTTCCGCTTCGTTCATCCGCTCGTCGCGACCTTCCTGGGCAAGTACGCGCAGCGCCGAGGCGATCGGCGTGCCATAACGTTCCGCCTGGATCAGCGCCTGGGTAACGGCCCTGACGATATCGAGCTGGGTGCGGATGCCGAGATTTTCGAGCGCGGTGCGGCGGTCCTGCAGGAAGGAGAGCTCGGCCGTCGTCAGCACCATTTCCTCGGCCAGCGGCGGCGACGCCTGCGCCATCTCCTCGGCCACGCGGCGCATCGCCGCTTCCATGGAAATCCCCGATTCGACGCAGATCAACATCAGGTCGAGTGCGTCGGGCCAGGCCCGCTTGATGGAATGCTGGCGTTTCTTCACCCGGTTGGAAATGTAGATATTCGGTGCATAGAAGCCGATATAGGCGATAACGATCGCCGCCAGCATGCGGATCGGGAACGGCCGGGTGGCGAGGTTGCCGAGCACGAAAATCCACACGATAGCGGCCGCAAGGAAAACGAAGGGCAGCAGGAAACGGGCCAGCAGGAACATGTTGAGGGCGTTCTGCGACCTCAGACCGGCGGCACGAAGCCTGTTGACGGTGTTGTCGTCCACCAGCGCCTTGCGCAGATTGAAGCGCTCGACGATCTGCCGAACCGACTGATTATTCTGCGCACGCAGCGACGTCTTCGACTGTTCGGAATTCATGCGGGCGCGTTCGCGGGCGCGGATCTGTTCGCGCTCGGTGGAGACCGCCTTCATGCGTTTGTCGAGATCTCCTTTTTCGAGAAAAGGGCTCGCCAGCGTGTAGAGGGTCGCGAAAACCGCCACGGCCACCAGAATGGCAAGCAACGTGATCGGATCGGTAAGCGTCGTTGCCAGTCCCATCGTCCCGTCCCCTCAGATGTCGAAGTTGATCATGTTGCGCATGACGAAGATGCCGATCGACATCCAGACGCCGGAAGCCAAAAGGATCAGGTGCCCGCGCGGATCGGTGAAGATGATCGAGATGTACTGAGGCGAGGTGAGATAGACGAGCAGCGATACGATGAAGGGCAAAGCGCCGATGATCACCGCCGAAGCCTTGGCTTCCATCGACAACGCCTGCACCTTGGCCTTCATCTTCTTGCGCTCGCGCAGCACCTTGGAAAGGTTGCCGATCGCTTCGGAAAGATTGCCGCCGGCCTGGCCCTGAATGGTGATGACGATCGCAAAGAAATTCACTTCCGGCAGCGGCATGGTCAACATCATGCGGGTGCAGGCTTCGGGAATGCTCAGGCCCACCTGCTGGGATTCGATCACGCGGCGGAATTCCGTCTTCACCGGCTCCTGGCCGTCGGATGCGATCAGTCGCATTGAATCGTTGAGCGGCAGGCCGGATTTGATCGATCGCACCATGACGTCGAGCGCATTCGGAAATTCCTCCAGGAACTTCTTCTGGCGACGCTTGACCAGGAAACCAACGATCCAGCGCGGCAAGCCGACCGCGCTGACGAAGGCTGCGCCGAGGGCGGCAAGCAAAGGCAGGCCGGCAATCAGGGTGACGAGGAAGACGAAGACGCCGAAAAGGACACTGAACATATAGAAGCGGCCCATCGTCAGGGACAGGCCGGTCTGGGCGAGCTTGGATTTCAAGCTGCCGTCGCCCATCTTCCTGTTCTTCTCTTCCTGCTTCTTCTCCAGGTCCTTGATCGAGTCTTGCATGGACTTGCGGCGCTTGGAAAGCTCCTGCACCCGGTCTCGCGCGTCCTTGACCTTGTTGAGATCGGTTTCCGCCGATTTTACCCGATTGAGCCGGCTGTCGGCCTTCTTTTCCACTTCCATGCGGGAGAACAACAGCCCGTAACAGACCGCCGCCGCGGCGACCGCCACGAGGGCGATGATCGCCACGACATTGATATCCAACCCGAACATGGAATTCCGCTCCTTAGTCCTTGGTTTTTTCCATCGCGTCGAGCGCGGAGGAAAGACGCTTTTCCTCGTTGTAATAACGGGCGCGGTCCCAGAAATGCGGCTTCATGATGCCGGTTGCCATATGCCTGCCAATCAGGCGGCCATTGGCGTCCTCGCCGTCGATCTCGTAGCGCATCAGGTCCTGGGTGATGATCACGTCGCCTTCCATGCCCATCACCTCGGTGATCTGGGTGATGCGGCGCGAACCGTCGCGCAGACGGGCCGCCTGAATGATGACGTCGACCGAACCGCTGATGATCTCGCGCACGGTCTTGGCCGGCAGCGAATAACCGCCCATGGCAATCATCGATTCCATACGGCTCAGGCATTCGCGCGGCGTGTTGGCGTGGATCGTACCCATCGATCCGTCGTGGCCGGTGTTCATCGCCTGCAGCAGGTCGAAAACTTCCGGTCCGCGCACTTCGCCGACGATGATGCGTTCGGGGCGCATGCGCAGGCAGTTCTTGACGAGATCGCGCATGGTGATCTCGCCTTCGCCCTCGATGTTCGGCGGGCGGGTTTCGAGACGGACCACATGCGGCTGCTGAAGCTGCAGTTCGGCGGTATCCTCGCAGGTGATGACCCGCTCTTCCCTGTCGATATAGTTGGTCAGGCAGTTCAGCAGCGTCGTCTTGCCGGAACCGGTGCCGCCGGAGATGACGATGTTGCAGCGGACGCGGCCGATGATCTGCAGGAGCGTTGCCCCTTCCGGGGTGATCGCACCGAACCTGACGAGCTGGTCGAGGTTGAGCTTGTCTTTTTTGAACTTACGAATGGTGAGTGCCGGTCCGTCGATGGCGAGCGGCGGGGCGATGACGTTGACGCGGGATCCGTCCGGCAGGCGCGCGTCGCAGATCGGCGAGGATTCGTCGACGCGGCGGCCGACCTGGCTGACGATGCGCTGGCAGATCGACAGGAGCTGGGAATTGTCTCGGAAGCGGATGTCGGATTCGATCGTCTTGCCGGCGACTTCGATGAAGGTCTGTCCGGCACCGTTGACCATGATGTCGGAGATGTCGTCTCGGGCGAGCAACGGCTCCAGCGGGCCATAACCCAGAACGTCGTTGCAGATGTCCTCGAGCAGTTCCTCCTGCTCGGAGATCGACATCGCGAAATTCTTGATGGTGATGATATCGTTGACGATATCGCGGATTTCCTCGCGCGCGCTCTCGGCGTCGAGCTTGGCGAGCTGGGAAAGATCGATCGTATCGATCAGGGCCGAGAAGACCTGGCTCTTGGTATCGTAATAGAGCTCCGTGCGCGCCGGGCGCTTTCGGGCTGTCGATTGCGGCGCAAGTGGCGGCGGCGAGGAGATCTGCTGCCTCTGGGTCACGGGATCGCGCACCGGCTCGGCAAGGACTTCAGGAGCGGCGGACC
>NZ_JALBGW010000175.1:0-9452 GCF_023006485.1 Neorhizobium sp. BETTINA12A | reverse complement strand
ACCCGCGGCGCGGGCGCCGGAGCTGCGGGTGTGATTACCGGCTTTTCGTCCAGCGGCCGGGTCGGCCGCCGCTTGACTGTTTCGACGACGACGGCCTTGGTGCGGCCGCGACCCATGTCCTGGCGGACGGTACCCTGGCTCATCCCAGATGGCTTCAGTGTAAGGGTCTTCTTTACGCCGAGTGTCTTATCGTCTTTGTTGTCGGTCATTCCGTTCCTGTTCCTTCGGACAGGAACGGATGGAAGCCATCAGAACCCGTCGTTTAATCCGTACATATCGATGTGCGTCCGGCTAAAGCCGGTGACCGCGTCATTGTTTCGGCATGTCAGCGACACCTTTTGTCTGGGACAGACCGCCCATGCGGTACTGTTCAAGTAGGTTTGCGCGCTTCACTACACCCTCACCCGCCTGCCCCGCAAGCGCGCAGGCATGGATAAAAGCATTCTGGCCCATCACTTCGTCCAATTCCGCGCTCGTAAAGAGCGAAAAGGACGGAATGTCTTCCCCGGTATTTGAACCGAGCTTCCAGGCCTTGCGGGCCTGGTCTATTTTCCTCACTCCATCGGCGGCCGCATCGGCCGCATGGAACACCGCGAGCGCAGCACCTGAGCGCACGGCAGCATCGACTTTCGTGGCGCCGGTGACGAATTGGCTCGCCTTGCGGGCCATGTTCATCATGCCGACGAGATCGGCGGCGAGCAGGCGATCCACCAGCGCGCCGAGATCCGCATCCGCCTTCGCCTCGGCCTTGAGGGCCCGGGCGAAGAGCTTTTTCTGAACTGCTCGATCGACGAGCGACCGTTCAGCCTTGATCCAGCAGCCACGGCCCGGAAGCTGACGCTTCAGATCGGGCACGACCTGACCATTCGGGCCAGCCACAAAGCGGATCAGCGTTTCCGGTGATCCCGCCTCGCGGGTGACGATGCAGGTACGGTCGTTCACGACGATCTCGCCCAGGTCATCATCGACAGGTCCGTCATCGTTGTGGTCCGGCTCACTCGCGAGCGGGATCATTCCTGCTCAACGGCGTCCGCCTCCTCCGCTTCGGCTTCCGGCTCGGGGGCACCCTTTGCGAGATCTTCCTCGGTGATCCAGCCTGCCGACAGGCGGGCCTGGACGATCATGTTTTCAGCTTCGACGCGGGAAATGTCGAACTTCGAGAACAGGCCTTCGAACTTCTTCGTCACGCCGTCCTTGCGTTCGCTCCAGCCAACGAGGTCGTCGGCGGCGCAGCCGGCAAAGTCCTCGATCGTCTTGATGCCGTCTTCGCCGAGCGCCACGAGCATCTGGCCGTTCAGGCCGTTGATTTGCCGCAGTTCGTCTTCGACGCCGAGCTCCTTGCGCTTGGCGTCCATCTCGGCTTCAATCCGCTCCAGGTATTCGCGGGCGCGGGTCTGGATTTCGGTCGCGGTGTCTTCGTCGAAACCGTCGATCGAGGAGATTTCGTCGAGATCGACGTAAGCCAGTTCCTCGACCTGGGCAAAGCCTTCCGAAGCCAGCACCTGGCCGACCATTTCGTCGACGTCGAGGGCGTCCATGAAGAGGTTGGTGCGCTCGTTGAATTCCTTCTGGCGGCGTTCCGACTCTTCGGCTTCCGTCATGATGTCGATATCCCAGCCGGTCAGCTGCGAGGCGAGGCGGACGTTCTGGCCGCGGCGGCCGATGGCAAGCGACAGCTGCTCGTCCGGAACCACGACTTCGATGCGCTCGGCATCCTCGTCGAGAACCACCTTGGCGACTTCGGCCGGCTGCAGCGCGTTGACGATGAACGACGCCGGATCCTGCGACCACGGAATGATGTCGATCTTCTCGCCCTGCAACTCGCCGACAACCGCCTGAACGCGGGAACCACGCATACCGACGCAGGCGCCGACCGGATCGATCGACGAGTCGTTCGAGATCACGGCGATCTTGGCGCGCGAACCCGGATCGCGGGCGACCGACTTGATCTGGATGATGCCGTCGTAGATTTCCGGCACTTCCATGGTGAACAGCTTCACCATGAACTGCGGATGGGTACGCGACAGGAAGATCTGCGGGCCGCGCTGCTCGCGACGGACATCATAGACGTATGCGCGGACGCGATCGCCATAACGCATGTTCTCGCGCGGGATCATTTCGTCGCGGCGGATGATGCCTTCGCCGCGGCCGAGATCGACGATGACGTTGCCGTATTCGACGCGCTTCACGGTGCCGTTGATGATTTCGCCGACGCGGTCCTTGAACTCGTCGAACTGGCGATCACGCTCGGCTTCACGCACCTTCTGGACGATGACCTGCTTGGCCGACTGGGCGGCGATGCGGCCGAAATCCATCGGCGGCAGCGGATCGGCGATGAAGTCGCCGATCTTGGCATCGACATTGCGGTCGAGCGCCAGAGCCAGTGGGATCTGCGTGCCGTAGTCTTCGGCGTGATCGACGACTTCCAGCAGGCGCTGGAGCCGGATTTCGCCGGTCTTGGAATTGATGTCGGCGCGGATATTGGTTTCCGAGCCGTAGCGGGAGCGGGCAGCCTTCTGGATGGCGTCGGCCATCGCAGCCAGCACGATCTCGCGGTCGATGACCTTTTCGCGCGCCACTGCATCCGCGATCTGCAGAAGTTCAAGCCGGTTCGCACTCACTGCCATTGTCGTTGGTCTCCGTAGGTCAAAAGATGAGGCCTTTCCGGGGGAAAGGCACAAGTCTCTGTTCGGTTTATTCGTCTTCTGCTTCTTCGTTCTGGTTCGCGGCCTGCGCCTTGGCGAGCTTGTCGGCCCGAAGTGCGTCGCGGATCAGATCGTCGGTCAGAATGAGCTTTGCCTCGGCCAGTGCCGAAAACGGGATCGTTACCCGTGGTTCCTCGCCATAGGCGACCTGGTCCCGCTCGATCGTGAAACCGTCCGCGTCGCTTTCGGTGATCCTGCCGCGGAACCGCTTGCGATTGTCGATCATGATCGACGTTTCGCATTTGACCAGATGGTTCAGCCAGCGGGTGAAATCCGACTTGCGAACCATCGGGCGGTCGATGCCCGGCGAGGACACTTCGAGATGATACTCCCGATCGATGGGATCTTCTACATCCAGAACCGGCGAAATCGCCACGGATACGGCTTCGCAGCCTTCCACATCCATGGTGCCGTCGTTGCGCTCGGCCATGATCTGCAGCGTCGCGCCGTTCTGGTTCAGCATCCTCACACGCACCAGACGATAGTCCATGGCGGTCAGCACGGGCTCGATGATTTCGGCGACCCTGAGGTCAAGCCCGGTCTCGATGATGAGCCGCGGCTCGTATTCGGTTTGCGGCATAAGCTCTCCGGCAATCATTGCCCCATAGCTGGGCCCAATGTCTGGGTTACAGTGATCGCCTAACAAAAAAGAGCGGGTCCGGTGGGGCCCACTCTTCATCGGACGATCAAGAATATGGGGTGCATATACGCTTTCGGCCCTGCGATTGCAAGAGTCGCATATTCTCCAGCCCTGGCGACTGGAATTTGGTTCTGCCGGGTCTATAACCGTTTGATACGACGCACGAAAGAACGAGGATAAAAGTGCCCGATCGGATATCGACCCTGGCTCCCTTCAGGCACCCAACGTTCAGAACTATCTGGATCGCCAGCCTCGCTTCCAATTTTGGCAGCCTCATCCAGGCCGTCGGCGCGGCCTGGATGATGACCTCGATCACCGATTCCGAGGACATGGTTGCGCTGGTCCAGGCCTCGACCGCGCTGCCGATCATGCTCTTTTCGCTGATTGCCGGCGCGCTCGCCGACAACGTCAACCGCCGGACCCTGATGCTGACGGCGCAGTTCTTCATGCTGACGGTCTCGCTAACCCTGACGCTCTTTGCCTATCTCGACCTCCTGACGCCCTGGCTGCTTTTGACATTCACCTTTCTGCTCGGCTGCGGCGTGGCGCTCAACAACCCGGCCTGGCAGGCCTCTGTCGGTGATATGGTACCTCGCGAGGTCCTGCCGGCGGCGGTGACGATCAACAGCGTCGGCTTCAACATCACCCGCAGCGTCGGCCCCGCGATCGGCGGCGCGATCGTTGCGGCTGCTGGCGCTGCCGCGGCGTTCGCTGCCAATTCGATGAGCTATTTCGCCTTGATCTACGCCTTGATCCGCTGGAAACCGGAAGGCCGCGACAATGCGCTGCCGCGCGAGACGCTGCTGCGGGCGCTTTCGGCGGGCCTCGGTTACGTCGTCATGTCGCCCAACATTCTCAACGTGCTGTTCCGTGGCCTTGTCTTCGGTCTTTCGGCGAGCGCCGTCCTGGCGCTTCTGCCGATCGTCGCCCGCGACCTGGTTTCTGGCGGCCCGTTGACCTACGGCATCATGCTCGGCGCCTTCGGGGTCGGTGCCATCGCCGGTGCCATGGCAAATTCGCGGCTGCGTGAAAAGCTGACCAGCGAATCGATCGTCCGCCTGTCCTTCCTGGGTTTCGCCGCGAGCGCCGCGATCATAGGCTTGAGTTCAAGCACGGCGCTGACGGCGATCGTCCTCCTCGTGCCGGGTGCCTGCTGGGTGCTGGCTCTGTCGTTGTTCAACACGACGGTGCAGCTTTCGACGCCGCGTTGGGTGGTCGCCCGCGCGCTTTCTTTCTACCAGACGGCGACGTTCGGCGGCATTGCCGGCGGCAGCTGGGTGTGGGGCATCCTGTCCGATACGTTCGGAGTGTCGATCGCGCTGACACTGTCGAGCCTTGTCATGCTGCTTGGCGCCGTGATCGGCATGCGCCTGCCGCTGCCACAGTTCAGCGATGCCAATCTCGATCCGCTCAACCGGTTCAACGTGCCGCTGCTGAGCCTCGATCTGCAGCCGCGCAGCGGGCCGATCGTTTCCCTGGTGGATTACACCATCGCCGACGAGGATGTGCCGGAATTCCTGGCGCTGATGTCGCAGCGACGCCGTATTCGCATTCGCGACGGTGCGCGGCAATGGGCGCTGATGCGCGATCTGGAACATCCGGAAATCTGGACGGAGACCTATCATACCGCGACCTGGGCCGATTACGTGCGCCACAACCAGCGCCGCACCCAGGCGGATGCCGAGGCCTGGGATGCGATCCGCAGTCTTCATCGCGGCGAAGAAGGCCCACGCGTCCACCGGATGATCGAGCGACAGGCGATCCCGCCGAGCGACGACATATTCCATAAATCGCCCCCCGACCTGCACCACTGACTACCTGATTTTGCCCTTGAGCGACGGATCGGGAAAACATGTCGGCGCCAGGCCGTTCTTTGCCTGCCAGTCGCCGAGCGAACGGCGGGTCTTGTAGCCCGGCAGCCCGTCGACATTGCCGACATCGTAGCCCTTGGCGACCAGCGCCTTCTGCATGGCGAGCACGTCTGAGCGCAGCATCTTGCCGACATCGCCCCAGGGTGCCTGGAACGGTCCTGCACCCGAGGCGATTCGGTCGGCGAGATTGCCGATGAACAGCGCATAGAGGTCGGAATTGTTGTATTCCTTGATCACGTAGAAATTCGGCGTGACGACAAATTCCGGTCCGCTGCGTCCCGCCGGCACCAGCATCATGCCGTCCGCCTTGAGATCTGCCGCGGGAAACGCCTTGCCGGAAATGCGGGTGATGCCGGTTGCCGCCCAGGCCGAGATCGGCTTGGCGAGATCCGGCCCTTCCTGCGCGCAGGACACTTTTGCGGGGATCGTCACTTCGAACCCCCAGTCGCGGCCTTGGCTCCAGCCTTCCTTCTGAAGGTAGTGGGCGATCGAGGCAAGCGCATCCGGTACCGAGTTCCAGATATCCGGGCGACCGTCGCCGTCGAAGTCGACGGCATATTTCAGGTAACTCGACGGCATGAACTGCGGCTGACCGAGCGCGCCGGCCCAGGAACCCTTCATCGTCGCCGGATCGACATCGCCCCGCTCAATCATCTTCAGCGCCGCGATCAGCTCCTCGCGGAACATGTCCTTGCGGGTCGACATGAAGGCCTTGGTGGCCAGAACCTGCACGGCGGAATAGGGAAGCCGCGCCTTGCCGAAACCGGATTCACGGCCCCAGATAGCGACGACGATCTCGCCCGGGACGCCATAGACCGCCTCGATCTTCTTCAGCGTCGCCGAATAGGTGGAGGCAAGCCCGCGGCCGGTCTCGGCGAGCCCCTGCAGCCGCTTTTCGGAAAAATAGGCGCCGGGCGAGGAAAATTCCGCCTGGCTCTGGTCCTGCTGCTTCGGCGGCTCCGAACCCGGCGGCACAAGGTCCGGCAGATCCCAGTTGAGCGTTATGCCCTGGAAGGCGGCCTTCAACGTCTTCTCGGAGATAGCAGCTTTTTTGGCCACCGGAGCCAGATCGCCGGCGATCCACCGCTGGAACTGCTTTTCGACGTCGGGACGGTTTTGGGCGAGCGCGGGGAGGGGGAGGAGGGTTGTGAATATGGCGAAAGCCAATGCTACCGCTCGTCTGGAGGCACCCCCCTCTGTCCTGCCGGACATCTCCCCCACAAGGGGGGAGATCGAATCGTTGCGAGGCCCCGACCACCTTGAGCGCTGCGAGCGGACCGATGCCGACGCGTCTTGCCGATCTCCCTCCTTGAGGGGGAGATGGCCGGCAGGCCAGAGGGGGGCGAGCTTGCTCATCGTTATCCTCTTTAAACGCTAAATCACCGTCCGCGCCCGAAGCGCGGCCGTCAGCGTGCCCTCGTCGAGATAATCAAGCTCTCCGCCGACCGGCACGCCATGCGCCAGCCGCGTGATCTTCACGTCGATCCCCGACAACTGGTCGGTAATATAGTGCGCCGTCGTCTGCCCCTCGACCGTCGCGTTGACGGCGATGATGATCTCGCGGATGACGCCCTCGTTCACCCGGTCTATCAGCCCGCGGATGTTGAGGTCGTCCGGTCCGATGCCGTCGAGCGGCGAGAGCGTGCCGCCGAGCACGTGATAGGCGGTGTTCATCGCGCCCGTCCGCTCCAGGGCCCAGAGGTCGGAAACGTCTTCGACGACGATCAGCATCGTCTGGTCGCGATGGAGATCGGTGCAGACCGTGCAGGGATCGACGGTGTCGACATTGCCGCAGCGCGAACAGATCTTCACCTTGTCATAGGCCTCGCCCATGGCGCTCGAAAGCGGCCCCAGCAGCTGTTCCTTCTTCTTGATCAGATGCAGCGCCGCTCGGCGCGCCGAGCGCGGCCCGAGACCCGGGACCTTTGCCAGAAGCTGGATGAGTTTTTCGATTTCGGGGCCGGTGACTCGCTTTGCCATTTTCTCCCTTTAGCCCATATGCCTTAAAAACGGAATCGCGGAAGGACCGCTTATGAAACTTCTCGCCGTCTGCCTCGGACATCCGGAAAGGCTGCCGGGCAAGAGCTTCAAGACCGGCATCTACAAACACGCCGTCAACGGCGCCGTCATGATCGACAGCCTCGGCCTCGTCGGCGATGCGGTCTGCAACACGAAACACCACGGCGGCGAGGATCAGGCGATCCTGCTTGAAGGCTCGCTGACGCTGGACTGGTGGGCAGCCGAACTCGGCCGCGATTTTTCGCCCGGCACGTTTGGCGAGAACCTGACTGTCGGAGGTCTCGACAACCGCGATGTCGCCGTCGGCGACCGTTTTCATATAGGCGAGGTCGTACTGGAAGCCAGCTGCGCCCGCTCTCCCTGCAACACGCTTGCGGTGAAGATGGGCGATCCGAAATTTCTGAAGACCTATACCAAAGCTGGCCGCCCCGGCATCTATTGCCGCGTCGTCAAGCCTGGCATGGTCTCGCCCGGCGATTCCGTCCGCCACGAACTCTATGCCGGCGAACGTGTCCTGATTGCCGAAATGCTGGCGGCTGTCGGCAAGGCCTTGTCGGAAACCGAAAGAGCCCGCTTCCTGGCCGCACCCATCGGCAGCCGCTGGAGGCCGACATTCGAGACCTAGCGCGTCGCGATCGCCGCTGCCGCACTGGCCATCGCGCCGGCCGAAACCCGGTTGGCGATCCTCACGGCCCGAGGGCTTTTCAGGAACTGGCGGGCCTTGGCGGCGAGCAGCACCCAGGCAAGATCGACGACCACGAGCACCAGGAACATCGCGACGACCAGTTCCAGCCACCCGGTCAGCGTCACGCCGCCGAGATCGATGATCGAAGGCAGCAGCGCCACATAGAACATCATGATCTTCGGGTTGCCGAGCGTCACGGTGAGGCCGGCGAAAAACATCTTCGGCACGGAGCGATTTTCCGGAAGCTCTTCGCCGGAGCCGGCGGGTTCGGTGAACCACATCTTCCATGCGAGATAGAGGAGATAGGCGACGCCGATCCACTTGATTGCCACGAACACGACATGAAAACTCTCGGCGATGGCGGCAAGACCTGCGACCGCAAACGAAAGCCACACGGCCTCGCCGACCCACATTGCCGCGAGAAACGGCAATACGTCGCGATAACCCTTGGACAGGACGCGCGCCACGAGCGCGGCTATGCTGGGACCAGGCGAACCTGCGGCGACGAAAAGTGCTGCCGCGAAAACCAGAAGCGATGCAAGCGTCATCAGAGCCTCCCTATTCCATCAGACCAGGATCAAAACGGCATCTTGAAGCCGGGCGGGATCGGCAGGCCGGCGGTCAGTTCCTTGGTCTTTTCGGCGGCGATCGCCTCGGCACGCTCCTTGGCGGCCTTGTGGGCGGCGACGATCAGGTCCTCGAGGATCTCGACATCGTCTTCCTTGAACAAAGACGGATCGATCTTGAGGCCGAGCATGTCGCCCTTGCCGTTGAGACGCACGGTGACCAGCCCGCCACCGGATGTGCCTTCGACGTCGAGAGCGGCGATTTCCGCCTGCATCTGCTCCATCTTGGCCTGCATTTCCTTGACCTTGCCCATCATGCCCATGATGTCGCGCATCTGTCTGTCCTCTTCTCTTATAGCTCGATGTCGTCGCCGGGCAGGATGTCGCCCTCTTCGGATTCCGCGGTCGCCGCTGCCGGCATGTCCTCGGCCTCGTTCTCATCCTCTTCCGCCACGCGGATGCGCACGTCGGTGATCCTGGCGCCGGGGAACTGGGCGAGGATCGCCGCCACGTCAGGATCGGCGCGGGCGTCGGTGAACTGCGCCTCCCGCACGCTCTTTTCGGATTCGACCAGCGTCGGCTCGCCGGCCTCGTTGCTGAGCGTCACCCACCAGGTGATCCCGGTCCATTCCTCCAGCCGCGCCTTCAGGTCGCCGGCAATGGTTTTCGGCGCGTCGCCGGAAAGGTTGATCTCCAGCCGGCCCGGCTCGATCTTCACCAGCCGCACGAAATTGCGCAGCAGAGCCTTCAGCCGCGGGTCGCGGTTCCTGGAGCAGAGATCGGCGATATCCTGGATCGAATTGACGGGTACCTTGGGAACTGGTTTTTCGGCCTGCTGTTCTTCCGCGCGGCCGACGGGCATTTCGCGCGGCGTCGTATTCGGCACGGCCTGCAGCATCGCGGTAGGGCCGCCGGAAGGGACGCGCGGGCTCGCCATCTCGGTGCCGCGGGCATTGACCGGCGACT